>JAHJAV010000012.1 GCA_018813685.1 Nanobdellota archaeon
CTTCAGCAGGTTGTTGACTTAACCTCAAAAAATCCTGCTAGGATATTTAAGATTAAGAAAAAAGGTTTATTGCAGGAAGGTTATGACGCAGACTTAACAGTTATAGATATGGATCTGGAAAAAGAAGTCAAATCAGATGAATTTCTTTCAAAATCAAAATGGAGTCTCTTTGAAGGAAAAGTATTAAAAGGATGGCCTATTATTACTTTTGTAAGGGGGAACATAGTTTACGATAACGGAAATATCAATGACCTAAAGGCAAAAGAAGTTAAGTTTGAATTGCCTAAAATAAGAAAATCCCCTTCAAAAGGCACTGGCCAAAGTGAACTGAATGAATTTGATAAAACTTCACAAGACAATGAAGTTTCAGAACAACCAGCGTATAACGATGAAGAACTGCCTGAAGAAGAGTAAGGCAGAAATGAGGTGATCAATATGAACGAAAAGGTTGCAAAAGCATTATGTGATGCTAAGGTCATGAAGTTTGGTTTATTCTCTTTAGCTTCAGGAAGAAAAAGCCCTGTCTATGTTGATGTTAGGGTATTGCCCTCTTCGCCAGGCCCTTTTGCTGTAGCGATTGAAGAGCTTTCTAAAAAAGTAAAAGAGATGAAAATAGATGTTGTAGCAGGAGCAGAGACAGCAGGCATTCCAATAGCAGCAGCAATTGGTTTAAAGGCAAAGCTGCCGATGATATATGTAAGGAAGCGCCCAAAATCTTATGGTACTCAATCATTTATAGAAGGGCTTCTTGAAAAAGACCAGAACGTCATTCTGATAGATGACATGATAACAGATGGTAAATCAAAGATGAGATTTATAGATGGCATTAAAGAAACAGGCGCTGTCTGCAAGGATGTATTAGTTATCTTAGACAGGGAGCAAGGCGGAACAGAAGGCTTGTCAGCAGAAGGAGTTAATTTGCATTCATTGATCACATTAAAAGACCTTTTGGAATACATGAAAGAAAAAGAGCTTGTAGACCAAGACAATTATAATATAACAATGAATTATTTGAATAATCCTGAACAATGGAATAAGTAAATTTCTATCTTTTATTATTAATTTTCTAGTTTATCTTTTTCTAAAACCAAAAAGTTTATATAGTAAAGCATACTTTACGTTAAGTTAACTTGACATTAAAAAAAAATAATCTAAAAGAGCACAGGCAGAAATCAGGTCTTAGCCAGGAAAAGCTTGCTGAGCTTGTGGACGTAAGCAGGCAGACAATAATCTCGATAGAAGGCGGAAGATATGTTCCTAGTTTGGAGCTTGCACTGAAGCTTGCTGCTAAATTTAAATGCAGGGTTGAAGGCCTGTTTGGCATTTAGGAGGTATAAAATGAGCAAGAACAAGAAGATTGTTTTCATGTATGTATGGTCTGTAATCTTGATTGCTTTAGGATTGATATTCAATTATTTCAAGCTCGGCTTAAGGGCATTTGCAGGCTTCTCTTCATTAGGCAGCTGGTTGATATACATCGGATTTATAGGATTGATATTATCATCTATAAAATCAGTCTGGAAGAGCAAGAGAAAAGTGGATGAAAGGATGATTTATATCTCTTCTAAGGCGAATCGGGTTATCTTCCTGAGCATAGTGTTGATATCATTTATTGTTATGATTGTTGATGGGATCAAGCCAATAACAATCCCTTACTACCTTTTTATGAGTTATTTTGTTATGGGCTTGCTCATCATTTATTATGTAAGTTACAAAATATTGTTGAAATACAATTGATTCACATGCATTAATGTAGTTAGTATCAACTATTATAACAACCCCAGTGTAACACCGAAACATTAATATATCATTTATTTCTAAAAATAGCCTATGTCATTCATAAAAATGAAAAGAAGCATCATCCCTGCCTGTGATGTCCCTAACCTAAAGCTGCTGGAAAAGCTGGTCAAGGAAACATGCAAAGTCAAAGGCATAGGCGGCTACAAGATAGGGTTTGAGTTAGTAATCCCATTCGGAATAAAAGAAGTGATAAAGACAATCAAGAAATATACTAATTTACCTATAATCTATGATCATCAGAAAGCTGCTACTGATATCCCTGAGATGGGGGAGAAATTCATGAAAGCCATCAAGGGAGTTGATTCTGTTATCTTATTCCCTATGGCTGGCCCTATTACAGAGGAAAAATGGATTAAGGCAGCATTTAAAGAGCGCCTCCACGTTATTGTTGGAGGTGATATGACTCACAAAGGATATTTAGAAAGGGGCGGCGGTTTTATCAGCAATATGGCTCCAAAGCAGATTTTTAAGATAGCAGCAAACTTAGGTGTTAGGGATTTTGTAGTTCCAGGCAATAAGCCATTTATGATAAACGAATACAGAAGATTTCTAGAAAGCTTTGGAATAAAGCCAGCATTTTATTCACCTGGCTTGATTGCTCAAGGTGGTTCTTTGACAGAAGGCGCAAAAGCAGCAGGAGAGCATTGGCATGCTATTGTAGGAAGAGCAATCTACAATGCCAAGAACATGAAGAAAGCTGCTGAGCAGTTGGTTGCTGTTTTGGAGAAAGCTGAATAAGTCTTAAACAAAGTTTTAGTGTGAAAAGGTTTATATACTCATTTCTAGTTCTGGTCGTTAGGGGGGGTTAAAAATTAGGAAGATTTGGTTTTTATTAGTTATAGGTGTTATTTTAAGTTCTTATATAGCATCATCTATGAATAATTTTGATGCTTATTTCTTTGATTTGAATAATCTATTTAAGCCTTCTTTTAGTATGCCAACTTCGATTGAATATAATATTAAGGACTCTGGTTTTCTTTTATCCCAATCAAATCCCCTAGGATTGAAAATATTAAACGAACCCCAACATCAAACAATCAATTTTCAGATAAGTGACAATGATATTAATCTAATAGATATGGCTCAATACCAACATGTAAATATAAACGGCCTTAGCTCTGTAAACAACCCTGGATTTCCAAACCTTCCTTTTCAATCATATGAAATATCTATTCCGGATAATGCAGAATTCTTGAATATTTCCATTGTTCAAGGAGATTATATGGAGATTAGTTTAAGTAAGGATATCATCCCATCTCCTCAAGAAGACATCTCAAAATACCTGGATTTACCTAGAAATGTAATTGACGCAATCCAAGATAAATATGGACGGCCAGGGGAATTGAGGAAAAATGAGATAATATATAACTCCTCAGACTATTTTCCAAACAGGTTATTTTCAGCTAGTTCAGGTTACAATAAAGATCATGAAAAAATCATTTCTATCTCATTCTATCCTGTCCAATACAATCCGATTGAAAAAAAACTAATAGTAATAAAAAACGCACAAATAAAAGTTATGTATGGCTCTGCAAGAGAAACGCCTTCCAACTTAAAAACAAGCGAGATTAATATTCAATCTTCCAATGGATACCTCTGGTACTCAGACGTTGGTAATGATAATATCTATAAAATAGATGCCAGTGGAAATATTCAATCTAACTTTAATGGTCCGTCAGTGCCCAATGGATTAGCATTTGATGGAACTTACTTGTGGATATCCAGTCTTGTGATGGGTTATATCTATAAATATAACACTAATGGAGATCAGATATCTTATTTTTGGCCAGGAATAACTACTCACGATTTGGCTTGGGCTAATGGATATTTATGGGTTATTGGAAATAACGACAGAATATACAAAATGGATACAAATGGAAACACTATTACTTCTTTTTATCCCCCCTCATCGGATTGCAGGGGCATAACATTTGATGGAACTTACCTTTGGCTTTCAGATCTTGATGATAAGACGACATATAAGGTAGATACAAGCGGCAATTTAATAAGCACTTTTAACAATCCTGGGAATTATCCTTGGGGTTTAGCATGGAGTGGTTCTAGTTTATGGTTGGTGGATTTGATTAATAGTGTTGATGTGTTTGTAGAACTAACTACATCAGGAACATTACTCTCTCAAATAAACAGTCCGACTGGTAATCCTGTTGGTTTGACTTGGCAAGCTGGTAGCTCTCCGCATTGCTCAGGCACAGACACTTCCTGTGGTGTTTACCCAAATTGCAATAATTGCAATTCCTACGATGGCTGCAGCGGCAATTCATATCTAAATTATTATTGCTCCGGAACTTCATGCTCTTATTCTTCTGACAGCTGCACTGACTGCTCATGCTCATGCGGCGGCTATAACACAGCAGAAACAACAGCCAATGGAAACTGCGGAGATGGCAAAGATAACGATTGTGATGGCTATACAGATTCTGCTGATTCTGGCTGTAGTTCATGCTCAGGCACAGACACTTCCTGCGGA
>JAHJAV010000103.1 GCA_018813685.1 Nanobdellota archaeon
ATTGCAATCATAGGAAAGATTGCAGGCACATTCATGGCAAAGCCATTCACAAGATTCAGCTGGAAACAACTTCACCTTATCGGATGGGGTATGAACAGCAGAGGAGCAATAGAACTAGCGCTTGCATTGATAGCATTTAGGAGCTCTTTAATACCCACCGAATTATACTCTAGTTTAGTTCTTATGGCTTTAATTACCACATTAATATTTCCATTTATTCTGGCAAAGATGATCAAAACTAACCCTAGTTTGATGAGATAACTCTTTCTAAACCGAAAAGTTTATATATAACACATTACAATTCAATCACTATGGTAATGGAAACCCTGCAAATAAGGCTTACAAAAGGCCTAATAGCTGAAATACAGAAATTAGTAGATAAAGATATCTACAGCTCTATAAGCGAGGCTGTAAGGGACTCTGTAAGAAGATTAGTACTAGGGAAAGAAGATAAGATAGTAGTTCCGGAAGCTAAAGAGGTTCAAGAAAAGATTAAAAAAGAAATAAAAAAACAATTACAAAAACCAACAGGAACAATTGATTTCTACCCGGAAGAAATGGCAACTAGAAAAGCTATATTCAGAAAGTTTATGGCAGTAGCTGAAAGGTATAATTTTAAGCAGATTGAAACACCTGCTTTTGAAAACCTTAGCTTATTAACACAAAAAGAAGGTGAAGAGATAAAGCAGCAAATCTTTACATTAGAAAAACGTGGTGAAGAAGAATTTGGTTTACGCTTTGATATAACCGTGCCTGCAGCAAGGATGTTCATAGAAAAACAAAAAGAACTAAGCAGACCAGTAAAATGGTTTTATCTTACAAGAATGTGGCGTTACGAACGCCCTCAGCAGGGAAGATTAAGAGAATTCTACCAATTCGGAACAGAACTTTTTGGAAGCAATAAGCCAGAAGCAGATGCAGAGGTAATTTCATTGTTGATTGATTCTTTCCGGGCTTTAGGATTAACAGAAAAAGATTTTTTTGTTAAAGTAAATAATAGAAAATTATTGCAGGGATTGTTAGAGGGAGTTATAGAGAAAGGGGATATTTTTGAAATCATTTCAGTAATAGACAAAAAAAGCAAGATTACCGACGATGAATTTGATGAAGAACTAAAGAGGATTAAAGTAAATGAGGAGAATATAAATAAAATAAAAACCATTATTAACATTAAAGATATAAATGAGATTAAAGAATACTGCAATAATGATCTTTCAAAAGAAGGATTGGAAGAACTAAAATCAATACTAAATCTATTAAAGGGCAAAAAGGAATTCTTAAGGATAGATCTATCAACAGCCCGTGGTTTAGCTTATTATACTGGAATTGTATTTGAAGCATATGACAAAAACGAAAAATACAGGGCATTAGCCGGCGGAGGAAGATATGATAAATTGATAGAGATGTTCAATGGTGAACCTACACCAGCTACTGGATTTGGCATGGGTTATGCAACATTAAGCTTGCTATTAAAAGAAAAAGGCCTTATTCCAACCATTGACTCAAGCCCGGATTATTTTATAGCAATAATCAACGACGAAGTCAGAGAAAAAGCAATTGAAATAGCGTCTAACCTAAGAAAAAAGTGCAAAGTAGAGATTGACCTTATGCAAAGAAACCTTGGCAATCAGTTTAAGTTTGCAAACAAGATAGGTGCAAAGAAAGTCATAATTGTAGGGCCTGATGAATTAAAAGAAGGAAAAGTAAAGGTAAAAGACATGGAAACAAGAAAAGAAGAAGAAGTTAGTTTAGATAACTTATTCAAAAATACATGAATTCTATAGCAAAAAGATTTAAAGATTAAGATGTTTCTAGTATAATATGCCAGCCAAATCTTTATATGTTATAGTAACAGAGGGGGGAATCCAGAGATAGATGGGGTGTATACTGATGTTCCTGAACCTCATATAAAAGCATTGGTCTCTTTGATTGAAGAAAACAGAGAAAGAGAGATAATAAAACTAAGATATGGTATAGGTGATGGAACCACTTACACTTTAGAGGAAGTTGGAAGAATATTTAAAGTTACAAGAGAAAGAGTCCGGCAGATTGAAGGAAAGGCTGTAAGAAAACTACAGCATCCTGTAAGGGCAAGAAAACTAGAAGGATTTCTTGACTTTGTTCCCAAGGGATCTTCAGGATAAACTAAGAATCGGCTAGAAAGCTAATAAGAGCAAATCAGATATCACTGGATAGTAATTAAATTAGAAAGATTTATAAATCTAATAGGGTTTTTCTAGGATATGTCAAGCTTAGATTATCAATTATCAGAAATAATTGAAGGTATAGAAAATACAAGACGCATATTATGGGCTACAATAAGACAACACTTAAGTGATTTATATGATGGAAAAGGAGAAAGAGGAAAATGAGTAAGAAAAAAAGAAGAGTTAGAGGATCAGGCAACCCCCATTCTAGGTATAACCATATAAAAGCTGAGCCTGAACCTGAACCAACAGAAGTAAAGTCAGAACAGATTAGCAGGCTTGAAAAAGCATTAGAAGGGATTATAGTGGTAGATCACAAACCAGAATATAAACCTGTTGGAGAAGCTTTAGCTGATTATAGGCGTAGTGGATTGACAAGGGATAATTTAAGGGCTTTCTATAAGGGAATATATGATGGCCTTACTTTTATAATTCATGTTGCAAATGATAACAATTACTTAAAGGAGTTTATAGAATCCAAAAAATACCTGCCTACAATGCATGCAAGAGTTGAATATATGGATGCTCTAGTTGATTTTACACATACGACTGCTACGCAAAGGCAAGAACAGATAAATAAGCAGGGTACAGATTCTAGACCAGAAACCAAGGGCACATATATGGCTAGTGATTTATGTTGTTGGGAGACACTTAGAACCCAGTTTAATTTAGCTGTCGAGTATATGGATGGGAGCAGAGTTTTTAATAGGGGGTGGTTTACTACAGCAGTAAACGATGCTTATAGGGCTGCAAGAAATTTTTGCAAGAAAACATCAGAATTAGCTGACCACGCAAGTGATTATCTGTTTCCTGAACCTAAACTTTAGTCAACACAATCACTTCATCATCCACCAACAGAGAATGCTCTGCCTGTGAGACTAACCCATTGTTCTTCTCGACCAAAGGAGGATATTCATGAAGTATCTGCAGCTGTTTTAGCTGATTAAAAGCAAATCTCACCTGAGCAGCAGAAAAATCTTTAGTTAACCATCGTGTTGTAAACGGCAATCCATTATAACTCTCAATCTTCTTAAGAATATCCCTTACAAATCCTACCCTTACAGACTTTCTCCCCATTAAAGCAAAAACAGATGGCTCTCCATGTTCTTGAATTAAACCAGCGCCTGTTGTAGCAAACGGCTCAATAGCAATAACCTGTTTCTCTAAAACCGCATTATCCTTTGTATTAAAGTTAGGTATTGTCGGAGAAGAATGGATATTATACAAATCAAGGCCATGTCCTGATAAGTTTCTAACAGGCTGAAACCCAAAAGAAGTAATAGTATCTTCAATCGCTTTCCCTATTTCGCTTAATTTTACACCAACTTTAACAACCTCAATAGCTGCTTTAAGCGCCTCTTCAGAAGCCTTAATCAACTCAGGATTATTGCCGGACAGATCAACACTGCATGCATTATCTCCAATACATCCATCAATATGAACCCCTATATCAAGTGAAACAACCTGGTCAGAAAAAACAAGAGAGTCATCATCTTCAGGGCAGAAATGCGCAGCAATCTCATTCATTGATATCTGCGCAGGAAAAGCAGGCAAAGCATCCAAAGAGATAATCTTCTCTTCGACCTTATTAAGAACGTCCAAAACAGAAGAATCTTTTCTGATCAGTTCTTTTCCATAAGCAAGAGCTTCTGCAGCTATCTTTCCTGCCTTTTTATAGTTTTCAATAGTTTCTGCATCCATAAAAGTAAGGATGAAACTACTTTATATAAACTTAATTATTTTTCGAAGAAAAATATTAAGGTTTAGAAATTTATTTCTAAGATGTAATTATTTTCCTGCACCAAACTCTGTTCGGATTTCACCTAAAATATCCAAAAGTTTAGGATATTCTCCACTTGGCGTACCTTTGCGATAGATTTTGGTAACTCCTAATGCTTCCGCTTTTGGAATTAATCCGTCGTTTGCAGTCATATGCCTGATTTTTTCAGCAGAACCCTCTTTCCTGATTATCTCTTTCATCAAATCTAATCCCACACATCTAACCTCTCTGCAACTTGGGTCTGTGAAGAACTCTCCATCAACAATATACAAGTCATAAGGTGTATTTCTTACATGACCCAATGCAGTCTGATAATCTGTAGCAACATCTACCTTACCTTCACCGATTATTCTTTCTAAACACTCCTTAAGTGCATCGCTTCCAGCCTCATCATCTTCTACAACAAGGAATCTTACCATTACTTAGAAGAATAGAAATCTGTTTATAAATCTATATTTGATTTAACCTACTACCTCTTTTTTCGTAGCTATAATCACTTCTTCTTTTTCTTCTGTTGCTTCTTCTTCTGCTTTGGCACAAACAACAGATAGATTATCGGAAGAATCCCAATTGTGTTCAGCACAAGCAAGGCAATAAACCATATATATCTTTTCTTCCTCGCCGCTTTCCACAATGCTAATCCTTTCCAGATAAGATCCCAGATTACAGCCGGTATCAATACACTTAGCAAAGTGCTTGTTAGCTCCATTTTTACAATTCTAGAATTTGATGTTTAAATACTTTACGTTTCAAGCAGCTGTGAAGCGATGAGAATTCTTTTATAGCTGCTTGCAGCTTATTATTACAAAACAGGAGGTGTTTTGTATGAAACAAATGCAATTATTCGCTGGGTTGGACATGCATACTGAGTCCATCACCGGCACAATAAAAGATGA
>JAHJAV010000104.1 GCA_018813685.1 Nanobdellota archaeon
AAAGACTGAGTTTAATCTTGTGTGCATAGCACACAACTTACAGAAGATTTGGAGGCTGAGAGCAGCTAATAGCTGCTAGATTATCTTTTGGATTTTTATTTTTTGTTCTTAGCCTTTAAAAAATGATTGTGGGACGGCTTCAGGTGTTATACGCAATCGAGAATGAGTCTATTTTGTTAAGGGGCGGGCGTTTCAGATATTATTTCGTAAGTTCCACCACAAATTTCTTTTATCAAATCACACACTTTCTGAAGTGCTTTTTGCAAATAATCAAATTCAACATATTTGTTCCCCTGAACATAAACCATGAATTCTTTTGTTTCTTTTGTAATTTTTGTCTCATCACATTGCTTTATATCCATTCTACATATAATCTTGTCTTCATCCATACAGGCATATTCACCTGCTAAAACTTTAATCGGATTATTTTCAAATAATGGAGTATATTTCTCTGTACCATCTGTGATTTTGAAAATAATGTCGCCCTTAATATGTGCTGTATCGTGTGCTCCAATAGATAGAAAAGTTTCAGCAGAGACAAGATTATAACTATCAACAACGGTATTAATGTTCGGTAATCTCCCGTTGTTTTTAATCAATGTGATGAGGTGTTCTGATGGTGGTTTATGTCCCTTAATCCCAACCCTATCATAAAGTTCTTTATATCCTTTGAGAATTTGATTATTTGATATATCTAATGTTTGTATTTTCCCAATCGTTTCTTTCTTTAGTTTCTCTAAAGCCCCATTTCTATTTGAGATATTAGCATCTCTAATAACCGCCATACAAACATTAATTCCTAATTCTTTTACTTGTGGTGTAACTATTAACTTCATTAATAAAGATAGATTTACTTATTTTTATAAATCTATTGGAAACGCCCGCCCTTGATTCTTTTATTTTATTGGACTTCGTCCTTGATGACGACTCATTCTCGACTCTCTCCGCTTCGCTCCGAGCCACGTTGCACTCTCGCCTTCGGCTCGGGGCGTATAACAGCGATTTAAAGGAAAACTGCATTGCATTTGTTTTCCCAAATTTTTTTGTCAGCTCTGAAAAATCCTCCAGCCATATGGGTCGGATTTTTCGAGGACAAAAAAACTTCTTTAAATCGCGATGTTAGTTTCAATTATTTTCAAGGGCTAAAAATGGAATAGGGCAGTTTTCCTTTACTCCAAATACAATCTTCTAGTTTCTTCTAATGTGGGTAGAATACTATGGATATAATCTCCAGTTGGAGGTAATTCAAGGCCTTGAGGTACCAACAGATTTCCGTCTTTTCTTTGTCCAAAGACAATATTAAAACGAGGCATGTGTTTAGCTCCAATAGTATTATGTTCAATATATCTACTCATTGCTTCAGAAAATTGCTCTTCTGTACATTGTCCAACAATATCTCTTCTGAGTTGCATCCAATCTCCATAACAAGCATACATAAATGCATTTGCAATTAAATCTGGATTATTTAAATCTAATTTTCCATAATAAGCTGATGACTGACATGCTTCAAGTCCATTATTACTGCAATTAGTAGCAAATCTATCAAGTATTCCATTAGGGGTAGAACCTTTAAAATCAAAGACAGAAATCTCAACATCACTAGAAGAAGAAGATAAGCCTCTACTCGTGCTACCTTGTGCTGTAATGACTATTCCATCCAATGATTGTTCTGTTGCAAATCCAACGATTTTTCTTATTCTATCTGAAGATGCCGCAGTTCTAAAATATAGATTATTTAGAAATGCTAATTCTCTAAATCGTTCAGATCCTTGTGGGTATTGTTGTAAAAACAGAGATTTAATTTGTTGTAAATATGGAAGATTCTCACCGTTTGGATCGAGTTGAACATCTCCCTCCACTCTTTCTTCTGCTCCATAGTTTTGGTCTACTTCAAATTCATGTGAAGCTAACAATGTTGTGAGAAAGTCATCACGAAAAAATCTAGTTGTAGTCATCCCTAGTTTCGCTTTTCTAATAGTATCTTCAAGTTCTGATGCAGGTACATTAGTTATCTCTGCACCATCCACTTCTACAGTATAATCACCATTTCTTCTTATTAAAGAAATTCTTTTATCATTCAGATTAAATCCAAAGTTATATCCTGAAGTTCCTTCTGAACTCCATTCAATTCTGAATAAATTTTTTTGTGACATATTATAATTCCTCTTTCTCAAGTAATTTTCTCACTGCAAACTCAAAAAGATGAGACTGATTTCTAAAAGAACCATCTCTAAGTTTATCCTTTATTTTAAACATTATATCTTCTTCTATTGTTATACTTGTCTGGAATTTCATATTATATCTTAATAGATTACATCATACATATTTAAATCTTTCTATTTTTACTACTTAAAAGTAAATACTCTATATTGATAAGAACGGAAAACTGCCCTTTAATTCTTGTCCTTTATGTATCACTTCGTTCATTCTATAGGACGCCCTTGAAAATAACTTTGCGGACGCAATCCGACCCCACTTTGTAGGGTCGGAGAAACTAACAGCGATTAAGAGGAAAATTGGGTCGCTTACGCTAATTTGCCAAGCAAATTCCCCAATTTTCCCAAATTGCTCACTCCACTCTGAAAAAACCTCGCTCCAGCCTAATTCTCAGCCATATGGGAGAATTGGGTCGCTCGGTTTTTTCGAGGTCGTTCGCAACTTCTCTTAATCGCGATGTTAGCCAAAATTTTCTTACTGCCTCCTCCGTCGGTAAACCTCGAATCTTTTAGATAGGTGCCTTCGTTAAATCGAGAAAACAAAAACGGTTTTTCAATAGCAAAGCTACTAAACCTAACAATGATTTAACGACTACATTTCATTCCGTCCAAATTTTTACTTACTTTAAAACGGACGAGAGAGGGGGCTGGTGCTACGCACATATACACTCCCTGCGGTCGAAATTAATTTAGGGAGAGAATGATATGCCTTATTATCTCTGTGGTTTTGTACGGTTCTCCAATCTGTAAAATAGATATGAAATAGTACTTAAAATGTCTAAACAGTTTCTGTCATTAAACATTTTAGCAGATGTGCCTTTAGTAATGCTAGTATGGCTTACTGCTGGATTTTTAAATCCAACCATTACTCCTTGCGACAATAATTTTTGACCTTCATCAATATTTTTTTCGTTCTGATCAGATTTTTTTGTTATCCAAATGATTTTATGTTCCTCTTTTCCGTACGATTTTTCCATTAATTCGTAGCCGTCTTCAGTATATCCTGACACTCTTTGTACTGCTTCATTATAAATTTGTACTGCTTCTCTTGCTGCTTCTAAGTATTTCTCTTCAAAGAATTTTTCTTTTATATGCTTGTTGGTCTTTATTCTTTCATGTAAACCTTGCCACAAAACAAATTCTGCATTTTCGGGAGCTAGACTATGAACCATACCCAAAACTTCGGTGCCTTCTTCTTCTGAGATTTTTTCAGGATCATCAAGCATCTTTGTCATCTTGTCGATGTTCTCAATAATTACAGGGTTATTTCTGTTAGAGTTTCTCCATTTTAGAGTATCAATGTTGTATCTTTCTTTAATCTTATTACGTGTTCTTTCTGCCTTTAACTTTCTCCACTCGCTATGTACTTTGCCAATAATCTCCTCAAGAAAGTTAATCAATTCTTGCAACTTTTCATCATTCCAAGCTAAACTACTTCGATTTGTAGAGATAACGTCAGGGACAAAATTATCAATAAAATCTACTTCTAACCACCCCGTCAAGTATTGGAAGAAAAAGCTAGATCCTTGCACTGGGAAAAATTCTGGTAAATTGACCAGCTTTTTTCTAGAAAATAGTGTTACGCCTCTTAGATTACTTCTAACTGGCTTATCAAATAAAGAAGCTATAAATAATATTACTACACCTATCTCAAATATAAAACCTTCAAACAATATAGCCTTATCAGCCATACCAGCTTTATATATTACAGGGGATAATATTAATAATAAAATTACAGCTTTATTAACCATTGTTATGCATTGTCCCATTCTATTGTAACTCTTGCATTTGGAGAGTTGCAATATACAAATAAATTAGAGAAGAAAAGTCCTTTATTACCTGCTTTCCAAGTAACTGTTTC
>JAHJAV010000013.1 GCA_018813685.1 Nanobdellota archaeon
TTATTATTTCGATAGTGTTGGAGAAGATTTTGATAGGAAGTGCGATTATGCACGAAAGCAAGATTCCAATGAGAAAAACAGAAGGCTGAGCGATTACTTTGTAGATTCCACTATGGCTTTAGCCTAGTGGTAGTTCAAAAAATAATTTTTAATGGAAGAATTATCAAGCAAGATATTCTGGCTGATTCTTCAATATAATCAATAAAATTCAGGAAGTGAGATAGCAGACACGTAATGGCTTAAAAACAATATACCAAAGCGCCAAAAGATAGGAAGGTTTATATATAAGTTGTAACTACTTATCATTACAGGTCATTACTATGGATATTATCATCACAGATCATGCGGCTGATATGATGGCTGAACGAGGCATTGATGAGGATCAGATTAAAAGAGCGCTGCAAAGAGGCTCCAAAATAAGGCAAACAGATGGTTTTAAGTCTGTGTATACCTACATTGGAGTTTGTTATAAAATTGTTGGTGATAAATATATCATTAAGACGGTTACAATTGAAAGGTGATGGAAATGAAATGCTATATTTGCAATAAAGGGGAATTGGTAAAAAAGGAAGTGCCAAGAGAACTGTATGGGAAGGCTATTGGAAAATTCAAGGCAGAAGTCTGCAGCCACTGCAACGAAGCCTTTTATGATGAAGAAACTTCAAGAAAAATAACAGAAAAAACAAAGAAGATGGGGTTATGGGGCTTGGAAGCAAGAACAAAAATAGGCGTTTCTGGCTCTGTCCTTGATGTGCGTTTAAATAAAAATATAGTTAATTTTTTTCATTTAAAAAAAGGAAAAGAAGTAAGGATTTACCCTGAGGATGAAAAAAGGTTTGTGGTTGAGCTTGCTTGAATTGATCGGTGAATTAAACAAATTAATCTTTTATTTAATTCAAATGGCTTCTAAAAAAATTAAAAGAAAAGTAGTCTGCATAATATTTTCAATACCGCTTATTGTGATAGTTATTTTGATTTAACATAAATTTAACAAAAGGATGGAACTTTGCAGGATACCCCTCTTTAAATGCTTCTTTGCTGAATGAAACGCCAATAAATTATTCAGTTGTTTATACTTATGCCAATTCAAACTGGTCAAGCAATGTAAAAAATAGAAATGAAAGCTTGAACATTTTGAAACAATTCAATCCAGGGCATGGGTATTGGATCAAGGTGAGTTAATTCTTTAGTTAACGTATTAACAAAAGAATCCTAAATAACTTTTTAGGTTAACTCATTAACAAGAGTTTCTTCCTATAGAATTTAATATCCCATTGTTTGAATAATTCTATCATCTCTTCATCCTTTTCTATCGGCATTATAAACGAACTGTTAGATATATATGTTCCTTTAAATTTATGTACAATCCCTTCATTTTCCCCTCTTCCTTTTAGAAGATATACCCATCTTACTTTTTTTGAAGGCTTTTCTTTAGATATATCATAAGTATATAATACACTGGATGTTAAGTCAAAATTGTCAGATAATCTTTTACCTGTAACTAAGCTTATTCCTTCCAAGAGCAGTGTTTTTGCCAAAGAATGGGGTTTATTAAAGAATTGATCAATTAATAACGAACTTATGTGATATCTTTCACCTAATTCTTTTTGAAAATTACTTAAAATCTCCCTCTTTATATCTGTTCTGAATATGACTGCAATATCAATATCATTTGGACTAATCTTATCCTTTACTGCTGAACCGAAAATTATAACATCTACAATTTCATCTGAAAAAAGATTATCAATTACTTTTTTCAGTTTCGAATATTCCTTTAATTTTTTTAACATTCTCTTTTAACTTTGAGGCATTTTCTTTTAATGCCCTTTTATTGTAGCTGTCAGTGTAATCATTAAACAATGGGCTGACCAGTTCATACACTTCTTTAAAATGCATCTTCAAATACAAAAATCTTTCAGAATGATTTTTAGGCAGCAATCCTACTTTTTGGTATATATTCAAGTCGCAAAGTATTGCAATTGCCTTGAAATAAGATGAAACTGAGGGGTTAAACCTTCCTTTGTTAAAATCATCTTCTGCACTGCTGATAAAATCAATAAAGTTCTCATTCAGCTCATTTTTTATCTTGTCTTCCATGTTAATGTATTAATCAATAAGTATTATTTAAACCTTTTGGTTAATATATTAACTGAGGCTTAATTTTTTGCGTTTGCCTGTCCTACTGATGTTTGCCGTTATTCTTAAATACAAGCTCTTCTTATCCTAATAAAATGTTAGAAAGAGTACAAAAGATAATGGCGCATTCTGGCTTAGCTTCCAGGAGAAAGTGCGAGGAGATGATAGCAGAAGGAGCAGTCCAAGTAAATGGAAGAACAATAAAATTAGGTGATAAAGCTGATTCTGGAAAAGATAGGATAGAAGTTAATGGAAAACCTATAAAAAAAGAAAAGCAAGTATATATAATATTGAACAAGCCAAAAGAGGTCATAAGCTCTGTAGGGGATTATAACGGAAGAAAAACAGTTATTGACCTAGTTAAAACAAAAGAAAGAGTGTTTCATGTAGGAAGATTAGATATGGATGTTGAAGGGATCATGATACTTACAAATGATGGGGATTTTGCAAATAGGGTTATACATCCAAGCAATAATGTAAGCAAGACATACACTGCAGTCTTAAGCAAGCCATTTACAGAATATTCAGAAAAAAGGCTTAGGCAGGGAATCATGATAGGCGGGAGAAAAGTCAATGTCTTTGACATAAGATCAATAGACAATGAAGCTACAATAAGCATACATGAAGGAAGAAAACATATAGTGAAAAATATATTTATTGCATTAGGGTATAGGATAATCAGCTTGAGAAGGATAGCAATAGGGAATCTAAGAACTAAACTCAATCCTGGTGAGTATAAGATTGTAAGCAGGCAGTGGCTCGAAAGCAAGATTTTTTAATTTCTACTTACTTTAAAAAAACAAAACAACAGGAAGATAATCTTTCTGAGCTTTGTTTTTTTACCCTTAAAAAAACAAAACAACAGAAATCAAAGATTTCTGAGCTTTGTTTTTGCAAAGCAAAAACAAAAGATATATAAAGAATAAGTCTAATATTAGCGGTAAGGGGGATTTATCCTAATAAATCTAGTGAGGTGAAACTATGAGGATAAGATATATTGTTGCAATCTTAGCAATTGTTTTGATGATAGGATGTGCAGCACCACAAACGACAGAACCAGCAGCACCAGCAGCAGAGCCGCCAGCAGCACCAGCAGTAGAAGAACCAACAACGCCAACTATACCTGACGCTTCTGCTGAAGAAATGCCTACTGCAGAAGTACCTGTTGAAGAAGCAGAGATCAGCGATGCCGATCAAGCACAGGTAGAAAGGTTAAAGGACGCTTGTGAAAAAGGAAACGCAGGACTATGCGCTGCATTAAAGACAAGATATAACATTGAATGGCCGCCTGCAATTTCAGAAGAACCAGTTGGAGAAACAATAGAATAAGATTACCTTTTTATTTTTTCTTTTTAAAACTTATTAGCATCATCTTAGAAAGATATATAAATAAGAACTATTCTAACTCCTAAATAAGGATTTTATCCTAATAAAATTAGTGAGGTGAAATTATGAACATAAAATATGTCGTTGCAATCTTAGCAATTGTTTTGATGATAGGATGTGCAGCACCGCAACCGGCAGCACCAGCAGCAGAGCCACCAGCAGCACCAGCAGCAGAGCCACCAGCAATGCCAGAGCCACCAGCAGCAGATGCGCCAGCAGAAGGAGCAGAGGCACCAGCAGCAGTTGAAGGCGAAATTGCAGTTACAAAAGCAGGATTTGATCCAGCTGAAATGACTGTAGCATTGGGCTCAATAGTAACTTTGAACGCTGTTGAAGGCGACCATAAGTTTACAATCGGTGGAATGTCTACCCCTATTGTGAGCGAAGGAACTAGCTATGATGCGACTTTTGATAAGGTTGGAAAGATAAACATATTTGATATCTTGACCAAGAAGAGCGCAGTTATAACTGTAACAGAGCAAGCAGGCGAAATGGTGACTGAATAAGCCTTTTATTTTTTCTTTTTATTATTTTATTAATCTCTTTTTAGGCTGATTAAAATCAAAACATATTTATACTTGTAAGGCTAAAAGCACCTTATGAAAGCAAAATACTTGATGGGGCTCTTGGTTGTTTTGGTGGCAATCTTAGTTACTTTGCTGATCCTATTTATACATGAAGGTAATAATGTTACTGAACCTGATTTGGCTGATGAATCAATTGGTTATACTGCTGAAGAGATTACAAATCCTAATGACGTATATATTGATAAATCAGCAGAACCTCCATCTATCGAAGAGACTGATAATGGTGTTGAGATTTTGAACAATGTAGAGATTGTGATAAACAATCTTCGTTTCTATCCAAGTGAGATAACGATAAATACTGGCGCATCAGTAACATGGTTCAATAATGATACTGTGCCGCATAAGGTTGTTGCTTATGACAGGCTATTTTATGGCCCGAGGATGAATCCAGGTGAGAGATATACATTTACTTTTACCAAGGAAGGAACCCATTCTTATTTTGATGCTGTATTTACTAAGATAGGGAGGGGCAAGATCACTGTTCAGGAAGAGCCTATGCAGATAACCGGGGCAGTTATAGGGATAAATCTGAATGAAAGAGAATCTAATGGCAAATTCGCTTTAGTGACCTTATTGTTTGCAGTGATGATTTTTGGAATAAGCCATGGAATATATACCCATAGAAGATTTTAAACAATAGAATTCTACTGAAATCTTAGGGGTATTTGAAAAATAAAAAAAATAAAAAGAAGAGCTTATCTTCCTCTTGCCATCTTTGCGCAGGAAATGTCCCCTTTCTTGTCAATAAAATATAGGAATCCTTTTTTCTTCTTGATGCCTACTTTTGCGACAACTTCAATCTTTGCCTTGCCTTTTTTCTTTCCTCTTGCCATCTTTGCGCATGCTACATTACCTTTCTTATCTACAAAGTATAGGTAGCCTACTTTTTTCTTTACGCCTACTTTTTCTACTTTTTCTGCCATTTTAGAGTACCTCCGTTTTTTGTTGAGGGGATTTAGAAATGAAATCCATTCCAACAATCCCTTTTAGTTTCAATCCCTTTTATGATTGACTAAATCCCCCGTCGAATTATAGACGAGAATAAGGAGAAGCTTATATTTAAATGTTTTGTTTTTTTGTCGCTGAAAAACAAAGCTCAGAAATTTATAATTTCTGATGTTTCGTTTTTACGACGATAACCTAGAAGTCACTCAAGCCTTTCTGTTCAAATTTAGGGGTTTCAATTTCGGTTTCAACCAGGTCTTTTTCAGACAATAACGGCTTTCCGTACTCGCCGTCAAAGCCCGGCTGTATAGTTATCTTTCCTTCCCTGTTCTTAAGAATTATGTCTGCTATCTTTTCATCAACTACTTTTATCATATCTTCTTTTTTAGCATCTAATAAAATATTAAATTCATTGCCAAATCCTTTTATGAGTTTGTTGTAAATCTCCCATGTCTTTTTTGAGGCTACTGGTGATTTGATCTGAGTTGAGATAAGCTCTGAAATTGGAATCAATGAATAAAAGTTTTTAGCTCCTTCTGGCTTAAAACCTTCTTCTCTGTCTGCAAGCTGTTCTACCCTGTGGAGGACACCTATTGTCAATGGCTTTCCGCATTTTGGACAGATATTTTTTATCTTTATAGAATTTTTTGGAGCCAAGCATACTTTGCAGTTTCTGTGACCGTCAAAATGATATTTTCCATATCCTGGGTCAACTTCTATTGTTCCTTCTAATCCTTGTTTTGTACGTAATGCATTTATAATATCTTGGTAAGTTATATTTTTTAGATCAAACAATGTAGCTTCTCTTCCAATGCGCCAGGGCCAGAAGCTATGGAGGTCTGAGGAAGAAACAAGAGAGAACCTGTCTAATTGGGATAATCTCCAGTTCATCAAAGGATCACTGGATAATCCTGTTTCTAATGCGTGAATATTTTTTGCTTGATCCTTGAATGCTTCTTCTACAGAATCAAATCCTGACATCGAGCCGAACAAGCCAAAATACGGAGTCCATACATGGGCTGGTATCACTTCGATGTCTTTGCTTATCTTCATCATTGATTCAACAAGCTCATCACATGGCAGCTTGAAGATAGGGCGTCCGTCATAATCTACCCTGCCTTTTTTTAACAGAAATTCAGTTATTTGATCCACAACCTCAAAAGATGGCGCAAGAATCACATTATGTACTTTTCTGCCTTTGCCATATTCTGTGTATATTGAAGATATCTCTGTCTGAAGAATAAATGGGAAGTTATTTTTTGTCTTTAGGATACCTGTTCCATCTTCTTTTAAATTACTTTTTAAATCTTCTATCCATTTAGGGTGTGTAAAATCCCCTGTTCCAATCAGGTTAATCCCTTTAATGTTTGCATATTTTTCCAGATTTTCAATTGTAAGGTCTTTTGAAGTAGCTCTTGAGAATCTTGAATGTATATGCAGATCAGCGATTATTTTCATAAAAAAAAGTTTTGGAGCATAATATATAAAGACTTTGATTTATCATATTAAATATTTAATGACTAAATAGTAGTCATAACAGAAAGATTTAAATATGGTGGTGTATTTACATATATTAAGATGGGGGTCAAGATATTATTAATCCTAGTATTGATTGTTTTAATTACAGGGTGCTCTGAAAAGACTAAGCCTGTAGTTACTGATCTGGGTGAAGAAGCTGTTGCACAAGAAAATCATGTTCAGCAAAATGATGTTTCTACAGAAGCTGTCCCTGAACCAATTGTTCAGATTAATGATACAGTTATTGTAGATGATGAAATTAATGTTTCAGAACAGATTAATGAAAGTGATTCTGGTCCAGGCGAACATATTATTGTGATAAATGACCTTAAATATGATCAGCAGACCTTAACTATTTCACAAGGAGATACAGTTATGTGGAAGAATCAGGATACTTGGTCAAATGATGGGGAGACAAAACATTATATAGCTGCTCACTCAAATGAGTTTAGGAGTTCTGTGATGCCTTATGGCGGCACATTCAGCCATACATTCAACAATACAGGGACATTTACCTACATTGATGTAATCTATAAAGATAGGGCATCAATGAGGGGAACTATAATTGTTGAGTGATCATAATAAAGTTTATATAATCCATCTTTATTTCTTCTGATATGGCCCAAGATTTATTGAGTGAGTTCAGCAAGAAGGATGTTGGCCAGTTTAAGAAAGATTTTCTAGAGGTTATTAGGGTTTATCACGGAATAAGTTCAGAATATGCTAAGCTTAGCAAGGATGTTGATAATTACATTTCAGTATTTAAAGGGGCGATATTGTTATTCAATAAGAAGTATAAGGGAATAACCTTAAAGGCAAAAGCCACTCCAGAAGAACTAACTTTGAAGATATATTTAAAAGAGAAGTCGCTTAGTGATATGTTTAGGAATGCTGCATCTAAGCTAAGCGGATTGAAATCTATCGGCGCAACTGGACCAGGAAAGGCAACTGTGGAAGAGGCAGATAAATTCTCCAGGGAAGTTGAGAAGATAAAAGATAAGCTTTATGTTTCATATTATCGGCAGGAAACCGGGTCAAGCACTGTCTTTTTAGAACAGCATGAGAACGGAAATATCGAGCTGCATTATGGGGAAGACATAGTAAGTGATAAATTACCAGAATTTAATATATGCGCTTATTATGCTGTTAAGGGGGGAGTAGGTAAGGAAGATGCGCATGAGATATTAGCTTCTATTGGATTTCTTGAAACTCCGAGCCTGGCTAAGGTTAGAAAACTTATTAGTAAATTTTCTACAAGACTGGGCGAGTAAATTTAAACATTATCTTTCTAATAATCAAAAACTATTTATATATCTCAAAAAGATAAAGTGTAGGTGGTTAAAATAAGAATTGCTTTGACTTGCAGCATAAAGCCTGAACATATTGCAGAAAAAGATAGAGAGAAGTATGCGGAGTTTGACAGTAAGGGAACTATAAATGGCCTTGCAGATGCAATAAAATCAAATGGGCATGAAGTTGAGATAATCGATGTCAAAGAGGATATAAAGGATGTTCTTAAGGCTAAGAAAAATGATATTGATCTTGTGTTTAATGTTGCAGAAGGTTTGTCTGGAGAAGACAGGGAATCAGTTGTTCCTAAGATATGTGAGGAGCTAGGAATACCATTTACTGCATCTGGTTCTGAAACATTGATAATAACATTGAATAAGGCAAAGACAAAGTGGGTTTTAGAAAAAAACAAGATTGCAACACCTAAGTCACAGCTTTTTCATAGGGGGGATGAGGAATTAGGTGAGTTAAGGTTTCCTTTACTTGTAAAGCCGGTTTTAGAGGGTTCTTCAAAGGGAATATTTAATGAAAACTTGGTGAGCAATGAATCTGAGCTGAGAAAAGTATTAGTCAAGACAATAAAACAATATAACCAGCCTGCATTAGCAGAAGAATTTCTTGAAGGAAGGGAGTTTACTGTTTCTGTGATAGGTTATGATAGCCCTGTTGTGCTGCCAATTGCAGAGATAAAGTTTGATTATCTTCCTGAAGGAGTGCATCATATGGATTCTTATGAAGTAAAGTGGATCTATGACAATCCTGATTCTAAGGTTGATGCTGTGGTGTGTCCTGCTGAAATTGATAAAGAACTTGAAGATAGCATCAAAGATATCGCTATAAGGGCATTTAAATCCTTGGACTGCAAGGATTGGGCGAGGATAGATATAAGATTAGACCGCAAAGGTATTCCTAATGTTCTTGAGGTGAATGCATTGCCTGGATTTATGAAAGATCCTAAGGAAAATTCTAGGCTGCCAAAGGCTGCTTATGCAGCTGGATGGAGTTATGAAGAGCTCATCGGTAGAGTGCTGAATTCTGCATTATCCAGATTTAAAATAAAAATCCCAACTGCAAATCTGGATAAAGGGTTTTTATAGTTTTAAATACCCCATATGTTCCTATGGGTTGACTATAGTCCAATCATCAAAACCATGTGAGCATCTGAAACAAATAAAAAAGATTTAAATAACACTTATCTTTAGTGTTATAAGGGGATTTTATGAGAATAGCTGTTTTATTTACAAAAAGAGATGATATTGGCCAACAATATCATTCGGATTGGGAAGGCCGTGATACAAATGATGATGCTGAGTCTGTAATAAATGCTTTAAGAGAACTTGGGCATGAAACTATAGTGTATCCTGTTGATCTTGAGCTATTTGATAAACTTAGAAAGGATAAAGATAATATTGATATGGCATTTAATCTATGCGATGATGGTTTTTTCTCTGATCCTGAATTAGAGCCTCATCTGCCTGCTATGCTGGATATATTGGGAATAAATTATACTGGCTCTAATTATCTTAGTCTTGCTTTATGCCTGGATAAGGCGCGTGCAAAGAAGATTTTAACTTATCATGATATACCTACTCCGAGATTCCAGGTTTTTAGGGAAGGCAATGAATCATTAAAAAAATTGTTGAAGTTTCCTTTGATAGTAAAGCCTGTGCATGAGGATGCTTCTATAGGCATAAAAGATGAATCAGTTGTCAAGGATGAAACTGGGTTAAGGGAAATGGTTAAGCAGGTAATAGCTGAATATAAACAGCCTGCTTTGGCAGAGGAATTTATTGATGGAAGAGAATTTAATGTGGGGATTATAGGCGATAAGGTGCAGGAAGTCTTGCCTGTTTCTGAGATAAGGTTTGATGGATTGCCAGATGATAAGCCTAAGATAGTAAATTATTCTGCAAAGTGGAAAGAGGATTCAATAGATTATAAAGCTACCCAAAGAAGATGCCCAGCTGATATTGATGAGCAGCTGAAAAAGAAATTAGTCAGCCTTGCTTTGAAGTCATCAAAGCTCATGCTGTGCAGGGATTATTTTAGGGTTGATTTCAGGCTTGATAAAGAGAATAATCCATTTGTTCTTGAGGTAAATCCAAATCCAGATATTTCAGAGGATGCAGGGCTGGCTGCAATGGCTTCTGTTAAAGGATATTCTTACAAAGAGCTTATCGGTAAGATTGTGGAGAGCGCTCTTCGAAGGAAACATGATAATAAAAAATAATCTTGAAGAAAAAGGATTTTCTATCAACTTATTTAAAGATGCAGCCCTAAAGTATCCTTCTGGAATCTGGGAGAATCTCAGTGAGAGTGTAAAAAGATCAATTGTTGATAATCTTGTGTATCTAAAGGTGTCTCCTTACTTAGTTATGCATGAAGATGAATTTTATTTTGAATCTTCAACACCTTATCTTAAGGAGATGGGGGATAAAGGGATTATAGGTGATATGCCCAGGATAGCAGAAGAGGATAATGTTTCAACCAAGCGGCTTATTGAGAAGTTCAATAATAAGAAGGTTAGATTCAGAGATTCTGAAACTAGCGTTATCAATGATATTTCTTCTGATGGGTCTGCATTGATTGCAATGTCTTTTGGCAAAGACAGCTTGTTATCTTATGGGATTGCAAATGAAGCGGGATTGAATCCTAAATTAGCCATGGTACAGGATTTTTGGGATATAGAAGCAAGCCATAAGCTAAGCCTTATAGAAAGATTTGAGAAAGAGTTTCGACAGAAGATAGAATTAGTGCATGACCGGATAGATGCTATCTCTGAATATGCCCGATTGAACAAATCTGATTCAGATGGTATTGTCGGAGCGAATGCAATGAATGCTTATTCTGTCATGTTATTGCCTCTTGCAATAAGGAACAATTCGAGTTATATTGTTTTTGGAAATGAGCAGAACTTTAATGATCATTTTATCAATGATGAAGGATTTAAAGTTTATCCATCTTATGAACAGAGCAGCGAATGGATGCATGAGCAGAATACTGCTTTAAGCGGATTTACAAATAATCAGGTTAGGGTTAGCAGTTTTGTAGAGCCGATATATAATCTTGCAGAGGTCAAGGTTTTGTTCAAAAGATATCCTGACTTAGCTAAATATCAGATGTCTTGCAGTTTGTTAAATACAAGAAAAAGAAAAGAAAGATGGTGCTATAACTGTCCGATGTGCGCAAAGTCTTTTCTTTATCTTAGCGCTAATGGTGTTGACCCTAAGACTGCAAATTTCAATACGAATCTTTTTGGAAAAGAACATATCGGACTTTATCCTTTATTCAGCAAGCCAACAAGAGTTTATGAGAAGCCTTTAGCAGTAAGGGATGAGCAGCTTTTTGCTTTTTACCTTGCTTATAGGGGCGGGGTTGTAGGTGATTTGATAGAGAAGTTCAAGGTTGAGTTTTTTGAAGAGGCAAAGTCAAGAGAAGATGAACTTCATAAGAAGTTTCTTGGAGTTCATGAGCCAAAAAGCATGTCTGGTCCTGTAAAGGGCAAGGTATTATCTATCCTTAAGGAAGAATTAGGTGTTTAAGTTGAAGAACACATTAATCTTTCCAGCTATCCATATACCTGATATTTATCTTATCTGTTCTCTTGAAAGTGTTGATCTAAAAGATGTTCTTGTCATATGCGAGGAAAGTGTTGCAGAGCATTTTGGGAACCCTTATAATTTTATAGTGGATGATCTTAAATCAATGGATAGGTTATTTTTGGGGATTGAAGAATGGGGAAAAAAGAATGAAAGGCATTTCAATTCAATAATTGGCATTGATGACGAAGAGCAGTTTAGGATAACAAAAAAGATAGCTGATCATTTTAAGATAGATTTTTACAGTGATAAAACACTGCAGGCTGCTTCAAATAAGTTTGTAATGAAAAAGAGATTTGAAAAAAATAAGGTGCCTACTGGAAAATTTTGTCTTGTTTCTAATTCTGATGATAGTCCTGTAGATGGAATAAAGTTTCCTAATGTGCTAAAACCGGTTGTCAGCACAGGAAGCGAATTTATTTTTTTTAACAGAAACAAAGCTGAGCTGGATAAGAATATCAAAATATTGAAGGGGGTAAGCCAAAAGTATAATGATGATTCAAGATTCAATGAGTTTTCTTTTATTGATGAAGGCAAAGAAAGGATGATGGATCCAAAAAAAGAGTTTTTGCTTGAAGAATATGTTGATGGGGTGGAGTATAGCCTTGATTTTTCAATTAAAGACTCAGATATTGATATACTTCGAATTGTGAAAAAGTTTAGTGCGAGCCAGATAGGATGTTTTAGTTCATTTTATCTTATGAATAAGGGGTCTGCAGAGCATTATGGCTTAAATTGGGATAATCTTAAGGAAATGTGCAAGGGCGTAGCTTCTTCATTGATGATAAAAAAAGGGGTATGTATGATTGATTTTAAGTTTGTTGATGGGAGGTTAAATATTATTGAAACATCAATAAGGCCTGGATTAAGCACATTCATACCCTTAGTATACCGACTTTATGGATACACCCCTCTTGGAATTATGATCAAGACTGCGCAGGGTGTACCTTCAAATGAAGAAATGGGTGAGGATGAAGGGATGGTTATATATTTACTTGCACCTCATGGGGGAAAATTGACTAAATTTGATATTTCAAGACTAAAAGAGTTAAGTGATATAGATGTAATAGATGTTCAGAAGTTTGATGAAACCGGAGATATCCTGGTCGATACTGAGTTTGATCACCACGATCTTCAGCTGGGGTATATGCTTGTGAAGAATCCGGGAAGAGAGAATGCAGAGAAAATTATTAAAAGGATAAGCGAAGCTGTTGTTATAGAGGTAAAAGATGGATAAAACAGAAACAGCTTTAGGTGTTTTAAGAAAGATACTTACTGACGAGGTAGATTCAGATAGTCCTGATGTATTTAAGAAATATATCGATTCATTGGATAGAGGGGGGTTATTGGAATCTGTTGAGATGTTTGGAACCCCACAATATATCTTAAATACAGATGATCTTAGGAAGAGGGCTAGGTTTTTTATAGATACTTTTAAGGAACATATACCTAACCTTGATGCATTCTATGCATTCAAGTGCAATGATTTTCCTTTTTTGATAAAAATCTTAAAGGAAGATGGATTTAAAGCAGATGTTGCTGGGCTGTTTGAGCTGCAGTTGGCTTTGAAGCTAGGATTTGATAGGATTATATTTACTGGCCCAGGGAAAAGCATAGAAGAATTACAACTTTCTTTAGAGAATTCTGATAAGGTCATTATAAACATAGATAATAAAGATGAATTCTTAAGATTAAAAAGCTTGAATCCCAGCAAAAAAGTAAATGTAAGCATAAGAATCAATCCAGATACTAAAGTTACCCAGACATGGTCTAAGTTTGGGATTGAATTAATTGGGTTGAAGGATTTTGTTGATATGATCAGGAAAGAGAAGAATATAAATCTTATAGGGCTTCATTTTCACTGCAGCTGGAATGAGACTTCTGAACGATATGTCAAGAATATATCTCTTATCGGAGATTATCTTAAAAAGAATTTTTCTGATTCAGAGTTGTCTTGGCTTGAATTCTTTGATATTGGCGGAGGTTTTTATCCTGAGGATGCTGCTGTTTTGAGTAAGCTGAGTGATAAATATGACCTTCTTAACATGGTTGAAGATGAATTTAGTGTTTCTGATATTGATCCTTATACTTTCTCAATAGAAAAGGTTGAACCTTTGAAGAAGTTTGCAAAAGAAATCTCTGAATCTTTGAATAAGAACATTTTTTCTATAAATCCGAAGATCAAGATATATTGCGAGCCAGGAAGATTTATTGCAACACATTCAACATCTGTTTTGCTTAAAGTCATTGCAGAGAAAGATGGATGTGTTATTGTTGACGGCGGAATAAATATGTTTGGCGATTACAGGTTTGAGGAATATGCATTTGCACCTATAGTTAATCTTTCAAACTTTTCTTCTGAGCTTAAAAGAAAAATAATCTATGGCCCATTATGCGATCCTTCTGACCTGTGGGGTTACTCTTATTATGGGAATGAGGTTAAAAAAGGAGATGTGCTTGCTGTGCTTCATCAGGGGGCTTATACTTTCTGCTGTGCATGGAGATTTATCAAGCCCATTCCATCTTACATTGTTTTAGAAGGTAAAAACTTATATATTGGGAAAGAACAGGAGGGATTTGAGCAGCGATATTCTGGCTGTAAGTTTTGACAAGATGAGATGGCTCTTAAGGTCTAAGATACATAAGGCAACTGTTACAGAAGCTAATGCAGCTTATGTTGGAAGCATAACAATAGATGAAGAGCTTATCGAGAAATCTGGATTGCTGGAAGGGGAAAGGGTTCTTGTAGCAAGCAATACTTCTGGTGAAAGGCTGGAAACTTATGTGATCAATGGAAAAAGAAATTCTGGAGTTATCTGTATGAACGGGGCTGCTGCACATATTATCAAGAAAGGTGAAGAGATTATCATCATGGGATTTGAACTGAGTGAAAAGCCAATAAAACCGAAAATAATCCTTGTAGATAAAACAAATAATTTTTTAAAATACATCTGATCAAAATAATTTCTTTAAAATTATTTTTTGGAATTTTTTAGATTAATGCAAAAAATTATAATTTTTTTTATCGTCGATACAACAAAAAAATTTATTTCATTTGATAAAAAAATGAAAAATCAATTTTTTTTATCTTAATTTTTACGACGTGAAATGAAAAAAAGATAACCTTTAAATATCAGTAATTCTAGTTTTAAATTAGATTTTTTGAGCATCCGAAGCATAAAAATTCGTTTGCAGAAAAAAATTAACTTAAACTTGGAGGAAAAAAACTGGTGAATTTATTCATGGACTCAAACAAAAAAAAATTTTCTAGCTTATTATTTCTGTCGTGTGATGTGATAGCAAACCATCAAATTAATAAAAAGGGGAATGATATATAATGCCTGAACAGGAAGCAGACTCTTTGCTTAAGAAAAGTTTTGTAGAGGAAGTTGAAAAACTTTCAGTATGGGAAGAGTTATTAAAAAAAAGCGTAGTAGATGTTGATCAGCTGGCTGCTATCTGCAAAGGCGGAATAGACAAAGAAAAATTAAATGCAGTGATCAAACAATATCCGATGAGGATAAACCCTTATTATCTTAGCCTGATAAAGAAAAAAGATGATGCTATATGGAAACAGTGCATACCTGACCTTAAAGAGATGGATGATCCAGAGGGATTTGAAGATCCGCTTTGTGAAGAGAGAGATTCTCCTGTTTCAGGATTGACCCATAGGTATCCTGATAGGGTTCTTCTTTTAGTGTGCAACCAATGCGCAATGTACTGCAGATTCTGCACAAGAAAAAGAAAAGTAGGTGATCCTTTCAAGAGAATCACTAAAGAACAGATAATGGAAGGCATAAATTACATAAAGGAACATCCTGAAGTTAGGGATGTTTTATTGTCAGGCGGAGACCCACTTTTACTTTCTGATACTTATCTAGAATGGATATTGAAAGAGATAAGGAAGATACCTCATGTTGAGATAATCAGGATAGGGACAAGGGTTCCATGCGCTTTGCCGCATAGGATAACTCCTGAATTATGCGAGATGCTTAAGAAGTATCATCCATTGTATGTGAATGTTCATTTTGCCCATCCTGATGAGATTACTGAGTTAAGTTCAGAAGCATGCAATATGCTTTCGAATGCAGGAATTCCATTGAGCAGCCAGACTGTTTTGCTTAAGGGAATAAATGATGATCCAGAGGTTATGAAGATCTTGATGCAGAAACTTTTGCAGATAAGGGTAAGGCCATATTATATATATCAGGCAGACATGACTAAAGGAATAAACCATTTCAGGACAAGGGTGGATAAAGGATTTGAAGTGATAAAAGCAATAAGGGGATGGACTTCTGGGTTAGCTGTTCCGCATTTTGTGATCGATACTCCAGGCGGCGGCGGAAAGATACCTGTACTGCCTAATTATATTGTTGAAAAGGATGATAATAAGATAGTTCTAAAGAATTATGCAGGAAAGACATATACTTATACTGAGCATTGTTAGAATATAGTGGGTTAATCTTACATTCCAAAACCAGGCGGCAGTTTTCCCTGTATCTTGTTCATCACATTTCTCTGCAAGAGATGCTCAAAAATGGTGCATTTTTGGCACACCGCTGGGGTGAATGAGCAAAGAGTGCGCTTGTTGGACAAAGTCCAACACCTCAAGCATAGCATTGAGGTAAGTTGGATTTCGCATTACTCAATCCAACGAATCAGAACTACATCCCAAATCCAGGCGGCAACTTACCCTGCATCTTTTTCATCATCTTATTGATATCACCAGAGCCTTTCATCATCTTTATCATCTTCTTGCTTTGGTTGTATTGTTTGATGAGTTCCTTTACTGTTCCTGTTGTGAGTCCAGAGCCTTTTGCAATCCTTTCGATTCTTGTACCAGATATTATTTCAGGTTCTTCTAGCTCTTCTTTAGTCATAGAATTCATCGCTATCTTCCATTTCTTGAGCTTTTCTTCCTGAACCTGTAAAGCTTCTTTTGGCATCTTGATTTGGCCAAATCCTGGAATCATCTCCATAATTTTAGATAAAGGGCCCATCTTTGACATCGCTTCCATCTGTTCATACAAATCAATTAAAGTGAAATCGCCTTTTAATAATTTCTTTCCTAAATCTTCTGCTTGTTCTTCTGTTATTGCTTCTTTTGCTTTTTCTAACAAAGCTTCTAAATCGCCCATACCTAATAGTCTTCCTACAAAGCCCTGAGGATTAAATTGTTCTAAATCGTCTAGCTTTTCGCCTACACCTATGAATTTAATCGGTGCTTGAGTTACGGCGCATGCAGATAAAGCGCCTCCTGCTTTTGCTGTGCCGTCCATCTTTGTTGCTATAACTCCAGTAACGTGGCAGGAATCATGGAACTGCTGGGCTTGCTTTTGAGCTGCTTGTCCTATGTCAGCAGATATCACCAATAGATTTTCATTTGGCTTTATCTCTTTGTTTATGGATTCAATCTCTTTGATAAGGTCTTTGCTCAGCGCATCTCTTCCTGCTGTGTCTATTATAAGAACATCGTATTTTTTGTACTCGTCTTTATACTGATTCCATATCTTTATAGGGTCTTTTTCTACTTTGTTTAAGTAAACTGGAACATGGACTTGTGCTGCTATCTGTTCAATCTGATCCATAGCAGCTGGCCTGTGGATGTCTAATCCTAATAGGGCTACTTTATATCCTCTTTTTGTGAAGAATCTTGCGAGTTTTCCAGAAGTTGTTGTTTTTCCTGAGCCGAAAAGGCCGACTAACATTATCTTGAAGGGTTTTTCTTTTATCTCTATCTTGTAGGCTTCTTTTCCTAAGAAATTGACTAGTTCTTCATAGACTACATTTATGAGCTGTTCTTTTTTTGTAAGGCCTTTTACATCTTTTTCTGCTTTTATCCTTTCTCTTATATTATTAGTCAGGTCAAAAACTAATTTTACATTGACATCTGCCTGCAATAATGCTCTTTGGATGTCTTTGACTAGTTCATTTATCAGCTTGTCATCTACGAACATTGCTTTAGCTATCTTGCTTAATGTATCTTTCAAGCTGCTGCCTAGTTTCTCTAATACCATCTTTATGTAAAGAAGATATACATTCGTTTATAAATGTTTTTGGAAAAAGTATGTGCATAGCATCCTAAGGTCAAAATTCCATAAATCAAATATTATCGACGAGCGTTGCGAGGGGTTGCTCCATACGGGAACGCAGCTCCTTTACCGCTTCCGTCGAGAATTTTGAAGATGCTATGCACATACTGGAAAAAAGAGAAAAAATAAATAATAAGCTTAGGCTGCTTCTGGTTTCTTTGTGATGAAAGCCAGGCCTGCTGCTATTATGCATAGGATCCCTGATGGGACGAATGCATAAAGATAAGAGCCTGTTACGTCAAATACCTTTCCGCCAAGTATTGGGCCTAAGATACCTGCAATGCCATAGCTTGTGAATACTAAGCCATAGTTTATACCTAAATTCTTTGTTCCGAAGAAATCAGCTGTTGTTGATGGGAATAAAGCGAAATTACCACCGAAGTTAAAGCCGACCCATGCTGAAGCTATTGCCAATAACAAGCCAGTTGAACCCATATTCATCAATATTAACATCATTGCTCCCTGCAGCAAAAACATTATGAGCATTGATCTTGTTCTTCCAATCTTGTCTGAAACAAATCCCCATGTGATTCTTCCTGCGCCGTTGAATAATGCTAAAATACCTACTGCTGAGCCTGCGATTGCTGCAGACAATCCTGCGTAGACCCCAAATGGCTTTAGATTTCCTATGACCATCAATCCAGCAGATGCTCCAAAAGTAAACATCAACCATAATAACCAGAATTGTTTTGTCTTGATCATATCCTGCCAAGAGATATCATTTTTTTTAGCGCTTTTTGCGCCTTTTTTAGTTTCGATTTTGAAGCCTTCTGGGACCCACCCGTCAGGGGGATTTACTAGAAAGAATGAACTTGCTACAATTGCTATCATGAAAATTGTACCTAATGTCATGAATGTTGCTAATAATCCTGTAGATTCAATCAAGCTTCCAGCTAATTGCGCAAAGAGCCATGCTCCTGCTCCGAATCCAGCAACTGCTAATCCTGTTATAAGCCCTCTTTTGTCAGGGAACCATTTTACACATGCTGCTATTGGGCATACATATCCAAATCCTATTCCTGCTCCGCCTATGATTCCAATTGTAGCTATGATACCATAGAATGAACCATTAGTGAATCTTGCAAGCATATAGCCTAATCCTAATAATATGCCGCCTACGATGGCTACTTTTCTTGGGCCTGCTTTGTCCTGCCATCTTCCTGCGAAGATCATAACCAATGCAAATGTTGCCAATGCAACTGAGAATATTATCTGAGTTTGAGTTGTTGTGTATCCATAGCTATTTTTTAATGGATTGACAAAAACACTCCAAGAATATATTGCACCTAAACAAAGCTGAATAACCAAAGCAGCTATAACCACTATCCATCTGAAGTTTTCTCTTTGAAATTCTTTTGAATTTCTAAGAGATCTTAAAAATCTTTGATTTTTAATATCTTTTTTCATTATAACACCTCACTATCTCAATTTGATGTAATCCAGAACCTCTTTTTAGATATGGAAAAATAAGTTATATATAAATTTAACCCACGAAAATCGGCCTTTTGCTCAATTCAGAACAATATCTCTTTGATTTCATAATCAACTTTATTCTTTCTTAAGAAGTCAATCATTTCCCTGCTCTTATCAGAAGGCATAAAGAACAATCCAAAACCAAGCTTTTTTCCGCCTTCAACGAGCCCCTTAGAATAATAAACTTTTTTTCCAATTTTCTGCCTGTAACCATAAACCTTTCTCCATATCTTTATCTTATTTTTCCTTTCCATTTTTCCTGCCGATATTTTAAACAATAGGTAGTTCTTTATTCCCTTTGGCGATTCTTCATACTTCCCATATAACAAAATACCATCTGAAGCTATACTTAACTTTAAAGAGCCCCATTTATCTAGTTTTCCTACTTTTAGCATTATGTCGTTCTTTATACCTTCTAACCTGTATTTTCTGCTTTCTTCTGATTTCTCATAAAGCTCAAGCAAAATCTCGATATCTTTTTTGCCTGATTCAGTATCAACAAATAAATCTATATCGCTTTTATCATCAAAGTCCCCTCTTGCTACAGACCCAAACAATATTACCTTGCTTATTTTAGGGCTTTTTTTAATCAAAAAGGATACAAAATTAACAGCATATGAAATCAAATCAGATCTTTCCATTTTTCTTTCTCAGCCCCTCAATAGTTTCTTCCAATCTCTTAAATATCTTCAATGCCCTCTCTATTTTTTCGACTGGTTTTGGCGCGCCGTAAGATAAATCCTCACATAAAACCTCGAGCTCAACCAATTCGCTTACTAGGTTATCTTTTTCTTCAAACTCCGGCAGTTTTTCTTTAACTTTATTTGACTTAAACCACCTATGGTTTATTTGGGCTCCTATAGTAATTTTGTTTTTTTCATGAAGATACGCAGAAAATAAATCAATTATACCCCTTGAAGCATGCAATCCAACAATCCTCTGCGAATTCTTTAGCCCTTTTACTCTCAAAGCCCAGTCAAATATAGTTTCTTTGTGCTCTTTGAATGATTCCAAGTGATCTTCAACTTTCATATCTTTGGTAGATTATGTTACTTGGTATATAAACTTTTCGTTACTTAGTCACATATGTGACTAGGTATACTATTTTTATGTAACTAAGTAACATAAAAGAATTACTATCCTACGAAAATCGGCCTTTTGCTCAGTTCTTTAGGCAAAGGTAATATCTTAAATGGCATTCTTGATGTTTCTTTTTTTATGTTTTCTATGAATTGTTCTTTTGTCATTTCTACAAGGTCTTTCTGGCCTCTGACTCTTATAGGGAGCTTTCCGCTTGCTTTTTCTTTTTCACCTATGACTATTATATTACTACACCATTCGATCTCTGCTGCTCTTATCTTTTTTCCTACGTGAAGCTGCCTGTCATCCAGGTCTGCTCTAATATTATCTTTTCTTAGCTCATCTGTTATCTGCATGGCATAATCAGTAAACTCTTCTGCTACTGGAATGATTCTTGCTTGTGTTGGGCTTAGCCATAATGGCAGCTTAGGGGTTTTACCTACTTTTTGGTCAAATGCTGCTTTTTCTAACAATGCATACATAACTCTTTCGATTGCACCTGAAGGGCTGCAGTGAAGCACCAATGGTGTTTTTTGTATTCCATCTTTGTCTGTGAACTTCATGCCGTATCTTTCGCCGTTTTCAATATCTATCTGGTCTGTGCTTAGTGCAGATGCTTTGTCAAGATTATCTACAAAGTTGAATTCATATTTTAGTATGAAATAGAATATCCTTTCATCCCACATCTCTAGCAATATTGGCTTTCCTATTGTTTTGACTAAGTCAAGTATGAATGGTTTGTTCTTTTCAAAAAAGTCTTTTGTTGTCCTCAAAGCCATCTCTAAATCTGGGTTGTTTATTCCCATTGTGTTTAGGACACTTAAGCATAAGTTGAATCTTATCTTGAATTCTTTCATTGCACTATCGATATCTGCTACAAGTGCATGTACATCTGGCATTGTAAATGCTCTTAATCTTCTTAATCCAGTTAGTTCTCCTGATTGCTCCCTTCTGAATGAATATCTTGTAAGTTCATAAAGCTTTAATGGAAGATTTTTATATGAGATAGTTGCATCGTGGGCCATCAAGAACTGGCCGAAGCAAGCTGCAAATCTTAAGAAGAATTTTCTTTTGTCTGATTCAATCTGATATTGTCTAGCTGGAAATCTTTGAAGGTATTTTGCTAAAGTAGGGTGATTCATATCATACATGATTGGAGTTTCGACTTCAACTCCCCCATATTCTATGACTCTATCACTTACGTATTCTTCGATAAGTTTTTTTATCAGTCTTCCTTTTGGATAATATCTTAAATTGCCACCATCAGAAGCTGGTTCATAATCAACTAATTCTAGCTTTTTCATCAAAGCAACATGAGCAGGCTCTTGGTTTACGGCTCTTGATTTCTCTTTTTCGTAGAAAGCGAATTTCTTTAGTTTTTCGTGGCCTTTGTAATTGAATTCATTCACCTCATGAAGATTCCCTTCTGTGTCAAGGATATGCCAATAAGAGTTTAGTTTTTTTTCTTGCTTTAAGGATTCATTATCTTCTTCTTCTTTGCCTTCTTTCTTAGTTTCTGTTGATCCTTCTGGTCCAAATTCTCTGCTTAACTCGCTTAGAGGATGGCCTTTTACAGATATGTTGAATGATTTATACCATCCAAATGGGCTTCTGTGAACTTCAAAGTCATTTTTAAGCTCTGCTTCTGCAAGGTCTAAAACTTTCAATGCTGTTTTAGGGTCGCTTGGGCTGCTGCTTAAATGAACATAGGGGTAAAGAACAATCTTTTTTTCTTTTACCTGCTCTGCTATGTTTTTTATGTTTTTTACTAGTGCTTTAGCTGAGGTTTCTGGTGATTTTTCATCGCGTTTCTCAACAGATGTAAGTATGACTAGACATTCTTCAACCCTTTCTGACTTGTTCTTTAGTTCTTCTGGCTCTTGGATAGCTTTCTTTTTAGCTTCAAATTCAATAAAGTCAGAGTGCAATGCTAATATTCTCATAGTAAGAGTGAGGTTTTAACTTTCCTATATAAAATTGTTGGTTTTTAATATCTTAATATAATCCACGTTACCTGGACCATTGCCAAGAAAGATAGTATGATTACAGTCATGTTCTCTACCACTACAGGCAAGCCAATGCCAAAAACTGGGATTCCTCTTTTTATATCTACGAATCCGATGAGGAAGATAATCAGGAACAGTATAAGGAAACCGATGAGGAATAGTATTTCTCTTTTGTGGTGCTCTTTATGTTCCATTATAGTTGAAACTATAGCTAAGTTTATTTAAGCTTTTGTAACCTACTATCAGGGTGAAAAACTAGCTTTTTAGAATTTGTTTAATGTATTCATATACTTGAGGGTATCTATCTATATCTAGAATATCACTATGGAGAGATTTCTTGAAAATATCCGTGCATGTGCCGTTTATTGCAAAAGATTCTGAATTTTCTAGCAGGGAACTTTCGAATGTAATTACACCATCACCATTTTCCAATCCGGTTTTGCACCCCTTTCCTGATATGGTGTATTGCTTTATTTTTTTAGGAATGTTCTGCTGTGAATTAAGTTTCTTTATCAATAGGCTGTCACTGTAAAGATCTTCACACTCATTCTTTTCACCAAACACCTGGCAGAATTTCTTTACATCTCCATCTATCCCTTTATTTGGTGATGCAATCAGAATCAGCTTATCAACAGAGTCTTCTCCGAATATTTGGATATATCTTCTAGCAACCAATCCACCCATGGAGTGTGTGATAATATTAACTTTAGGTTTGCCTGTCTTATACTTTATAAGGTTGATTATGTCATTCATCCTTATAGCGTAGGTATCTATATTATCTGTACTTTTAGTTATGTAGATATAGCTCCCTAGTGAATAAAAATAATCATAATAATAGCTGGCTTTTACTGTTATTGGGCGATTTGAGAGCCCCCATTCGTTTTCTTTGGAGTCTGATTCATTGAAATCGAATTTTATAGTGCCTGCGTTTATATATCCATCTTCCTGTAGTTGGTATTGTATCTTGTTAAATCCGTCCAGCAAAGGGTCTGGGGAGGTCTTTCGAAGCAGAGAATGACCGTGTATAAACACTATTGGAAATAATTCTGGATCTTCTTTGCATTCTTCTTCTGTGCAGCAAGTAGAGCAGCTTCCATAAACGCAGCATTGAGGCAGGTTTTCAGTCAGTTCATTGTCTATCGTTTCATATACCTGGATATCACTAATATTAATCTCTTCTAATTCTTTCAGCAACGGGATTTCTTTTTGAAAACTTGATGAATTATCTGTCTCATTTATACAGTATTCTTCGTAATATAGGTTTGACTCATTTGATATGATTATTTTTATTTTACCTTCTTCATCGATATAATATGATTCGTTTATCACTAATCCATCTTCAATGGAAAATGTGTTGTTTTCATACTCATCTATTATTTTTTTTAATCCAAGACAAACAAATTCTGAATTATTAGATATATCTGTGCAATTGATTATATCACATTTTTTAGAATATTCTAGTAAGTAAATGTTTTGTCCTAATTCCACGATTGAATTATAATCTCTTTCCAATGTTTGATTTAAACTTTTAATCAACTTTGAGATTTCATCGAGGTCATTCTCGAATAAAAACAGTTGAGAGTATGTTTTTTTTGTAATTTTAAGATTGACTGAAATTAAATATGAATAGATCACACTAAACTTCTCAGTTATATTATGCTGGATAACTGGAATATTGATGTAAGGTTCCTTAAGCAGGGATAATTCCATAAAGATTATTGCGATATTATTATACTGGTTGGAGAGGTCTTTTTGATTATTCCTAATGCTAATTGATTCATTTAAGAGGGTTGCTGATTGGTTATACAGGTTTGTAGTTTCCTTTAGCATAGATCGATCATAAAACTCTTTTAGTTTAGAATAATCTTCATTTGACCATAGATTGCTTGCTTCTTGCGATTCATCAATTGCACGTTTTATCTTTTTGATCAAATTTTTGTATTTTTCTGATATTACTTCAGAACCAATTATGTTATTGCTTGCATTTAGTACAAACTCGGTTCTTTGCATATTTTTGCTTGCATTGTTTATCAGAGAGAAACTATCCTTTAGCAAAGGCATCAATTCATCTTTAGCCTTTTCTTCTTCAGCAGTCAATTTGTAGTTAAGGGTTATAAAAGAAGATTTTCCTCTAATTGGGCTTTCGGTTTTACATAGGAATGAATCTATATTTGAACATTTTACATCGAAATTGTATATCTTCTGACCGCTTCCTTTTGAATAAGGGATTAAGGTATAGGTTTTATTGAACTGTCCTTGGTCTTTCAATATCAGATCCCCATATCCAATCAGCTTATCTTCACTTCGGTCGTAGAATCCATAACTGCAGTTTGCTTTGCAGAACATGCTGTTTTCAACCACTGCATTGAATGTTATCTTTTGTTCCTGGTCATTGTTGATCATGAATGATTTCTCAGAAGGGTTTAGATTTATGATGAGGCTATCTTGAATTGCTAGTCTTATCCTTATACCTGTTATGAATAATAAGGAAGATATTAGGATTACAATCCCTGCTGTAATCAGTATTATTTTCTTCCAGTTTTTCTCAATCTTTTTTTCTACTTTTTTTATGTTTTTCTCAATGACTTCAAGCTCTTTAATTGCCTTTTTTCTTTTAGATTTCTTCATTGGGATTAGGTTAATTTGTCCATTTAAATTGGTTTCTGTTTTGGACAATTATTTCTTCTTCTGATACTATCTAATCCAGCCTAAAAACCAAAAACTTTAAATACTAAATTATTAATTTTAATGAAA
>JAHJAV010000105.1 GCA_018813685.1 Nanobdellota archaeon
ATGGACGGCATTCGAAGGGATTTTAATGACTGCTGACTTTGCTCAGCTGGGGAAAATCATTTATTTTCCCGTGTTGATAGCCATAGTTTCAGTCAATCCAAGATTATTTTCATGCGGAAATATGATAAAGAGGGCAAGATAAGATGGGTAATGAAAAACCAGAAGATACTAGCAAAAAAATCGAGAAAATTGAGCTTAAGCCAGAAATATTGGGGAAATTAAAATGGTGTTTAAATAAAGAGAAAGGAATTAAGGTAACCCCCCCTAACGAGAATCTTAGTTCAGAATATATCAAAGAAGCTGATGAAACCTTGGGAATAATGATGTCCATCAAGGGAAAATGGAAGGCAATAACAGCTTACTATGCCTGCTATAATGCCCTCTACGCAATACTCATGAAAGCAGGAATAAAATCAGAAATTCATGAATGCAGCATAGGATTGATGAATCTAATAAAGGAATTTGGCAGGGAGGATATACTCCTGTTTGTTTTCCTTAAAAAAGCAAGGATAGACGCGCAATATTATCTAAAGGAAGTTGTATTTAACAAAGATAATGAAGTAAAAAAGTTTGTAAACAAATGCAAGCAAATACTCTTATTAGATATAAGTTATATCCAAGAAGAGGTTAAAAAAATACAAAATGAAGAAAAATAGACACATATCTAAAAAATTAGACATAATCTCGCTGTATTTAGGGAACTACAGAAGAAGGATTAACGGAAGGCAGATAGCAAGAAGCATTTCAGTGAGCCCCCAAACTGCGTTGACAGCAATAAACAGCATGGTTACTGGAGGAATCTTATCATTTGAAGTTGTTGGTAAAAACAAAGAGTATTATCTCAACATCAAAAATCGGCAAACAAGGCAGATGATTATGATTGCAGAGGAGCATAATGCATTGTTGGCTCTGGACAACAAAGAGATCCAAGTCCTGATAAGCGAGATAGCGGACTTAGCAGAATCAATTATCCTTTTTGGAAGTTTTGCTGCCGGAGATTATGATAATAAATCAGACATTGACCTTATTGTGATCGATAAGGCAGACAAGAAAAAAATAGAGGAAATAGTAAGGGCTAATCCAAGGGAAGTCAACTGCGAGTTTATAAGCCATAATGATTTCAAAAAAGCTTTTGATATGAAAAAAGCCCTTGCGCTTGAAATCGCAAAAAAACATGTTATATTTGGAAATGTCAAGAAAATAATTGATGTATTTATGAAATATCAAACATAAAAAAAGAGGAATAAAATGTTTGCAAAACTTTCGAACAAAGCGAGAAATGGTTACAAAAGATGAAATTTTTTGAAAGGCACAGATGGCCGACCTTCGAAGGGATCATGATGATTTTAATAGTTATAATCTCAGTATTTTCATTTGCTTTTATTACAGCTGATAATAAAGTCAGCTTGTTTTCAGGAGGAAATTCAATTACAGGGAATATGGTGAAGGTTACTGGGATGGATACCGCAAGTCCTCCCAGTGGTGCACAATGGTATCTCAAAGATAAAGAGAGTAGTAATGAAATAGTATATTACAAGATGGAAAGTACCCAATTAAAAATTTATGATAGGGGTACATGGGCAAATAGTAACTATCGAACCATACAATTAGCTGCAAAAGATATTGGATCTAGTTCACACTATATAATAATTAAGAGTAAAACTATATGGACTAGCAAAAATACCTATGTTGGGATTGACAGCACATCATCAAGTTCAAGTTCCTCCACAGCAGGCACAACCAAATACATAACAGTAGATGGTATAACCTATAAATTAACCACTAATAACCCAGATAGTATAACACCCAACTTCGTCAAAGACGGTGTCATATATCAAAACGGAATAGCAATCGGCAGAACTCTATCTGCTGCAACCCAATTAAGCTCAGCTGAGATTGATTCACTATCAATAGGATCGGATGGAAAGATAAAAAAAGGGGGTAATATCATAGGCTACAGAACACCAACATCTGGTGCTGTCGCAGGCACACCCGGCTCAGCACAATCTACTTCTCAATTGATTCCCACTACAGACCGTTCTGGAAGAATCACAGGATATAACAAAGTTACAACAAACACTGATGGGTCAACTATCTCAACCCCAAACTTCGTCAACAACAACGACATCTACATCAAAGGCCAGAAAATAAGCGTCCAAAACACAGCCGGCCTCACTGACGATGATTTAAAGAATGTCAAAAGTTACAAGGATGGTGTTTTCACTCTTAGTAGTAGTAGTACAACCCCCCTTGGACAGGCAGATGCAACCTCTTTCAAGCTCAGCGGCGAAAGCATAGTTTACCAAAAAGGTACAGGTGTAATTGCAAAAGTCACCAGCATAAAAGACCCAGCAGGCAAAATACTAGGCAGAGTCGAAAGCCCAGGTCCAGCCAGCACTAGTACAGATTCAAAATTCAAGATTAGTGACTCAGCTATAACCATAA
>JAHJAV010000106.1 GCA_018813685.1 Nanobdellota archaeon
ACCAAGGCCTAAACTTTTGTATGTAACTGAAAAGAGCGGGCCTTTGCAAAGCGCTATTGAGAAGGTATATGAAGTGGATATCAAAGGAAGTATTCCAAGTGAGCTTAGTGGTTATGATGCAATTATAATAAATGATATTCCTGCTGTAAGAATAAGCAATGAGCAGGTTGATATGATAGGTAACTATGTTAGTGATAAGGGGAAAGGATTGATTGTTGTAGGTGGAGAGAATTCTTTTGACCAAGGGGGATATAAAGATTCATACTTTGAAAGTTTACTTCCTGTGCAAGTTGGCAGTGGAGAAAGAAAAAGAGACAAAAAGTATAGTGTTGTTTTTGTTATAGATCTTTCAGGAACTACTACATTGCCATTTAAACCAGGCGCGCAACAATCTATACTTGATTTTGAAAAGGCTTTTTTGTTTAGCATGGTGAACAATCTTGATATGGAGGATAAGATTTCATTAATCGGATTTGTATCCAGGCCTTATTGCGCCCCTACAGCGCTTCATTGTATCTTAACTCCAATTAGCTTAATTCCTGATGTTGGAGGGGTTATACAATCTATTTCAAGCCCGAGCGGGCCTGATGCAGATAGGGGAACTAATATTGCGCTTGCATTGTCAAGGGCAAGACAGAGTCTTGAGAAAGCAGAAGGAAGCAAAAATGTTGTTTTGATATCTGATGGTATCGATACTAATGAATACGGGATAATGCACGAGATACAAGTGATGAATTCATTTGGGATAAGGCTGTATAATGTTGGTGTTGGGCAGTTTGTGAATAGGGGATTGCTTAAGAAAATGGCAGAGCAGGGAAATGGGCTTTATTTTGAGCCAGATGAATCTGAAAAACTTAAGATAATGTTTATGGGTGATGAATCAGAGCAGAAATGTTTGAAAGCTACTTCTGGAAAGATTCTTTTGATGGATAATGGGCATTGGATAACTAAGGGAGATATGGCATTGACTGCAACTGCAGGAGGATATAACTTAGTTGTTCCAAAAACATGGGGTAGAAAATTAGTAGCTACAGATTGTGACAGGACAATACTTACTGCTGGAAAGTATGGATTAGGTTCAATAGCTATATTGTCAACAGATGACGGGAGCAAGTGGTCAGGGCAGCTGTTTAGCGGCGATAATTCAAAATTGATCACTAGGATGATAAATTGGGCAATCGGGGATTTTACAAAGGATTCAGAGTTTGATGTAAGGATGAATGATGTTTCACTTGGAAAATCAACAGAGGTTAATGTGATAACCAATGAAAAGCCAGAGCAGAAAGGATTTGAGTTTGTAAAAGTAGATACAGGACTTTATTCTGCTGTGTTTAGGCCTGAGAAAGAAGGCTTTGAGCAGATATTAGGAGCTACTGTCGCAGTCAGCTATAATGATGAATATGAAAGGATAGGAAGAAATCCTCAGCTCGACAGCATGGTTGCGCTTTCAGGTGGAAAGGCATTTGATGTTAATGATATTGAAGGAATAAAAGATACAGTCATAAGCATGTCGAGGAGGGTTAAGATAGAGACAATTAATTACAGATGGCCTTTTGTGATTTTAGCTTTGATAATATTTTTGATTGATGTGCTGATAAGAAGGATAAGGGAAAATATGGGAATTGCAAATTTTTGAGATTAATGATATGAGGTGAAATGATATGGTTATAATGAAAAAAGATGTGAATTTTATATTTTTTATATTGATAATAGCGACAGTTGTGAGCTTTGCAGGATTTACAGCTTACTACCAGGTATCTTTCAGAAATATAAATGCAGATTATAACACTAAACTTGCTGAGCTGAATAAGGTCACTAAGGATTTATTGGATAAGAAAGCCCTGCTTATGCAGACTTCCCTTGAATTGAACAACACTAAACAAGGAAGAGAAGAACTTGGAGATAAGTATGATGATCTGAAGTTAGACAGGGATACATTAAAAGATGAAAGAGATACACTTAAGGAAAATCTTTATAAGACAACAGCTGATTTGGCGCAGAAAACTACTCAGGTAGAGTCATTAAGCGCACAATTGATTGCAGAGCAGAAAAGGGCAGATGACTTGAAGATAGACAGGGATTATTATAAAAACAAGTACGAGGAGTGCGATGACGCTTTGGGTTAAATGAAATAATCCCGGGATGAAACTATGAAAGGATTTAAGGCAATTTTGAGGGAAGTGAATTTTATTGTAACAGCGGTTTTGATATTTGATATAATCCTGGCAAGTGTGCTGATATTCCTTTCTTTTTATCTTGCCCTTATGCTTTTCAGCCTGAATCCGTGGTATTCTTTACTGCCTACAATAATCTGCCTGGGATTCTTGGTTTACAAAGGGAATATGACCAATAAATATAGGATTGTCGAAGAGCATTACCAGCCGCTTTATGAAAAATTAAGGACATCTGCTGATAATGTTGAGCAGGATAATGTTGTTGTGGATGAGCTGGAGAAAGAAGTTGTTAAGGACCTTCAGAATGTCAGGGTTTCTTCTTTTGTTAAGATCGATAGGATATCATATAAAGTTTTGGGATGCATCCTATTATGTTTGATAATATTGTTTGTATCTATCTATAATGTAAGTTTTGGGGATTTTAATCTGGGATTAGATAAAGTTAAGGAGCTTGTCTATAAGAGTGGAGGGGCGGGAAGCGGAAATTCAACAGGCGATGAACTTGTTTCTGGAACAGGCGGAGAAGGCGATCAGGATATATTTGGAGAGAATAGCATGGCTAAGATCGGCAATAATGAGCTTGAGATAAAAATAAAACAGCCTAGTTTAGAGATTGTAGGCAGCATGATTGAAGAAATCCCTGAAAGGGAGTTTGAAGAGACATTTCCTGATGAGATATCTATGACGTCGTCAGGAAGTTATGAAGATAAGATAACGTTAGAAAACCAGAAACTGGTTAAGGATTATTTTAAGGAGTTGAGCAAAAGTTAATTGAGGTATAATAAAAATATTTCATAATTTAAAATTTCAACAAAAAACAAAATTAAAAAACAATAAACTGAGGTGTATATAAAATGGTAAAGGACTATAAGGTTGTGTTTGACACTGTGTTTAAGGAAGTGGGTAAGGTAATGGTGGGGCAGGAAGAACTGCTTGAGGAAGTGATGATAGCTATACTTGCTAATTCTAATGCATTGCTTGAAGGTTATCCGGGGTTAGCCAAGACATTGGCAATCAAGACATTGTCAGATGTTCTCGATCTGAAGTTTAGCAGAATCCAGAATACTCCTGATCTGATGCCGAGCGATATAACTGGCACTTTCATAATAAATGAGCAGAATGGAAAAAGAGAGTTTAAGTTCCAGCCAGGCCCGATATTTGCAAATATTGTGCTTGCTGATGAAATTAACAGGGCAACTCCAAAAAGCCAGTCTGCTTTGTTAGAGGCGATGCAGGAAAAGCAAGTTACAGTAGGAAATAATACTTATCCACTGGATCTGCCGTTTTTTGTTTTAGCAACACAGAATCCGATTGAGCAGGAAGGAACATATCCTTTGCCAGAAGCTCAGGCAGACAGGTTTTTGCTTAAGATTAGAGTGGGTTATCCTACGCCTGAAGAAGAGATGAAGATAGTTGACAGATACACAAATCCGGTTTCAGAGCCAAAGCTAAAGAAACTTTTGAACAAGCAGCAGATACTTCATCTGCAGCAGATAACAAGGCAGGTTCCTATTGCAAATGATGTCAAAAAAAGGATTGTTGATTTAGTCCATGCAACCAGGACAAAGAAAGACCTTGTGCAGTATGGCGCTTCTCCGAGAGCATCAATAGGTTTGACTTTAGCTTCAAAAGCAAGAGCTTTGATGAAAGGGAGGAATCATGTCAGCACAGAGGATATTGAGACAATGGCTTATCCTGTTTTGAGGCATAGGATAATATTGAATTTTGAAGCTGAAAGAAAGGGGATGACAACAGATGATGCAGTTAAGGAGCTGTTGAGCAAGGTTAAGTAGAGATGATTGAGGATTATTGATATGATTTTAACATGGCAATTGAAACAAGCTTTTTAGGCCAGCTGGATAAGTTCAGCCTGATACTGAACAAAAGAGTTACATCTAAGTATATCGGACCGAGAAAAAGCATCTCAACTGGGAGGGGATTAATCTTTAAGGAGCATAGGATATATTCTCCAGGGGATGATATACGTTCAATAGATTGGAGAGTATTTGCTAGGACAGACCATCTTTATGTAAAGACTTATGAGGAAGAGAGAAATCTAGCAGTGCATATCTTAGTTGATTATTCTGCTTCTATGAATTTTGGAAAGCCACTTACGAAGTTTGATTACTCGGCTATGCTAGGAGTAGGGTTTGCTTATCTTGCTATGAAAGAAAATGAAAAGTTTCAGTTTTCAACATTTTCAGATCAGCTTTCTGTTTTCCAGCCTAAGAGGGGAATGGGGCAGCTTATTGCCATGGTAGACCATCTAAATTCAATAAAAACAAAAGGGCCTTCTAAACTAAAGGACGCTTTATCACAATACAAAAAGATGATCGGAAGCAGATCGATGGTCGTGGTGATATCTGATTTCTTGATACCTATCGATGAGATAAATGAGGCATTGTATTTTTTAGGCGATCATGAGATAAAGATAATACAAGTTCTTGATCCACTTGAGATTGAGCTAAAGCTGCAGGGTGATTTTAAGCTTAAAGACAGTGAAACAGGAGATAAGACAAATACTTTTATAAGCCCCAGGTTAAGGATGGAATACCAGAAATTATTGAGCGACCATTCTGCAAAGATACAGGAGACATGCACTAATCTAGGGATGAAGTTTCATCTGATAACTACAGATACGCCTATATTTGATGCTTTCTATAAAATTTTAGGTTAAGTAGGTTGTGATTATATCCACTTTTTCTTTTTGAAATATGAATGTACAGCTAACATAGAAACAACCATCATACCGATAGCAAATAAATAACCATACTTCCATCCTAATTCAGGGATGTATTTGAAGTTCATGCCGTAAATGCTTGCTATCAAGGTTGGAATCAATATATAAGTAGCTCCTACTGTCAATGTTTTCATAACTTTATTAAGGTCATTTGATATTGCAGAGAGCTGTAATTCCAGCAGGCCTGTAAGAATATCCCTCTGAGTTGAGGACATTTCAATCAATTGTATTGTATCGTTGTATACTGTCCTAAATGCTTTGGCTGTTTTTTTGTCAATCTCGGTGAGATATTCTTTTTCTATAGAGGTTACAACTTCCCTATTTGCACCTAAGGACTTTGTGAAATATATCAATGTCTTTTTTATCTCAAATATCCCCTTTACCATTTTCATGTCATGGTTAGTTATCGTGTTTTCTTCAATCGATTCTACTTTATCACCAATGTCATCCAATACATTAAAGTAAGTATTTATTATTTCGTCAAGCAGCCTATAGATAAAATAGCTAGAGCCTTTGTAGAATAGGCTTTTTTTTGTTTCTATGCTTTCTTTCAATCTGCTGATAGATTTAGTATCTGCATTTCTTATAGTTATTACAAAGTTATGCTTTTTTGAAGTGTATATGAAAACAGGTGTAGTTGTTATTGATTTTGATTCAAAAGAAGGCGCTCCGAATACAATCAAATCAAATGGGCCGTCTAGATCTACTATTTTAGGCCTTTGCTCTTCACTTAGGCTTACTTCAAGATCTTTTATTGATATGCCTATGTTGTCTGAGATGAGCTGTAATTCTGCTTTTGTCGGTTTGAAGATGTCTATCCAAACAAATACCTTAGGGCTTTTTACATCTTTTAGCTCTTTTGGCCCTGCTTTGAGCTTTTCGACCGTGTTTTCTTTGCATCTGAATAATTCTATCATATACTTGTTCTTTGGTTTAGATGTATATAAATGTTGTGAAACTATGCGGGATGTCTATTATAATAGGTAAATGTTAAATATAGCTGCCTATTTACTATCAGTAGTAGGGATATACCTTAAAATAGGGCATTTATATTCTGCAATATATATTTTTGAGTATGTCCTGATAGCGTAAACTTTAAATACTGTCTGTATGGATTTAGTCTATAAGAGGTTTAGCTCTAGCTAGACTTCTTGATGTAAAGATAGCCAAAAAAGAAAAAATATAAACACAAGGAGGTGTTTAGGAAATGAAATTAAGGAAGGCAATAAAAAAGATTGTGGCCATTGGAGTAACAACTCTATTAGGCGCAACAATGATTGCTTCCGCTGCAGACCTAAGCGCATACCCAACACCGTTTATTAAAGACGGTAAATTCAGCGGTATGTTAGTAGTAGGCGACAAAGCGGCAGCAGAAGATGTTATTGGAGTCAGCGATATTGCAATGAGTTTGCAGTATGCAGCAACAACAAAAGTAGGAACAACAACAAGCACAACAACAGTTGAAGGCGATGCTTGGAAAGTTGGAACATCATCTAAGAAGTTAGAGATGGTTGAAAATTTAGATACAGTGAAGGGAGAGAACATAAGAAACATAACCACATCTATAGATGAAGACGAACTAAGTGCTCTTGCAGACGGCTCAATAACCACCCAGAAGGGAACTGCCGGGTATAATCAGTACATAAACTTCCCAGATTCAGCATTATTAGGTGGTTATGTGAAGTTTATGGAAAACGATGATGATGTAGCATCTGATTTCTTGTATTTTAAATCAGGATCTCAGATTGCAAGATACAGCATTGAATTTAAGACATCATTGCAGAGCGATGTTGAGGATAGCGCAGGCTCTAAGGATACAACCGGAACTTACTTGGGAGATCTTGAAGATGAGCAGATAACTATATTGGGCAAGGATTTCAATATAGTTAAAGCAAGAAGGGTGACTTCTATTGGAAACAATATTGAGTTGACTTTGATGGGCGGAGCTGTTAGAGACACTTTGAGCGAGGGAGAGACAAAGACATACACTGTTAATGGGAAAGAGTATGAGGTAACAGTAACTGCAATCACAGATACCACAACACCAATTATAGCAAAGTTCAATGTTAATGGTGAATCAACAAGGTCATTGCAAGATGGAGATTCTGCAACATTATCTGATGGTATTGAGTTAGGTATAGCTGATATAATACCTAATGAAGCAGGAGATGTTACAGCTGATATGGTAGAATTCTATCTAGGAGCTTCAAAAGTGTATCTAAAAGATACTAATATTGCAGATACTGCAAGCTCTAATTCACTTGAAGTAGGAAGTGAAAAGATAGATGATGCCTTTGTGTATATCACTGCAACAGATGATAACACTACATTTAGTATAGATACCATCCAGTTGAACATAACAGCAGACGATGACTACTTTGTAGCACCAGGCCATAAACTAACTGAGTATATGGATGAGCCACAGGCTTTCTTGAGTTTATGGGACATTAGCTATGAGGGACTAGATTCGAGTGTGGAATTGGAGACAGCTAGGATAAAAACATCTGGCTCTAATACCTATAAATTGGAATTTACAGATGGAGATGGAAATCTAGCATCTGTTCCAATTGCATACTCAGGCACTGCTAGTACAATTGACAAGTTTGGTGACAAAGATGACACATTGATACTTAATAACGCAACTCTTGTTAAGAATTCATACGTCATAGTATCAGACTATGGGCAGAATGATGGAAATAGAAAGACCTATGCATTGAGATACAAAGGAGCTGATAAGGTATCTTCTGGAGAGACAGCACTTGTTAAGTTTGATAACTTGGGAAGCAACGAGAGGATTGAGCAGACATTTACAAGTAACAGTGGAGCTAATACAGCAGATGCAACAATAAAGTTAGGTGGAGCAAGCTTTGGTATTATAAACACATCACTTGATACAGCAGATGACTTCAGCGTTATAGTAGATGTAGATGCAGATGGAGCAATTGAAGGTGATGGCGATATTGTTGCGATTAACACAGATGCTGGGATGAAGATTGAGTTGACAAATGCTACAAGCGGAATTTTTGTTAATTTCAGTACACCAAACAGCAACGATTACGACAACGTGCTGCCTTCTGTTGTAGGAGTGAACATAACTGCAGATTCAAACAAAAAGGTTTTGTTCAATGAATTAAAAGGAAGCGCCATAAATTGGATTACTCCATCAGAGGAGAACAATGTAGACTATGCTTATACAAGCATGGGCGCAAAGTTCAAATGGAACAATCCATCAAGCGACCCAGATACATTGGATATAGAGTATCCAAAGGAACAGAGAACACCATTAGTCTATATACTGACTACTGGCGCAAAGGTTACTTCTGGAAGCGGAGAAGCAGTTGAGTCTGTAACCATCAACAAGATAGATGTTGGTGCAACAAAGCTAGCAAGCGAGATTGCTGATGTAGGAGCACAGAACTTGATCCTTGTAGGAGGACCATGCGCTAACGCAGCAGCAGCAGACGCATTAGGCAACCCTGCAGATTGTGCAGCTGGTTATGAAGCTGGAAAAGGCTTGATACAACTAGTTGATACAGGAGCTGACAATGTTGCTTTGATCGTAGCTGGTTATAGTGCAGCAGATACAAGAGCTGCTACTGGTGTTGTAGCTAACTATGGCGATTATGCATTAGCAGGCGCCAAGATGGAAGTTACAACTGCAACAAGCACTGTAAAGGAAGTAACTGCAACAGCTGCAGTTGTTCCAGCAGCAGACGAAGAAGTAACTGAATAAAAAGGCTAAAACCTTTTTTATTTCTTTTTTATTTTTTCTTTTCTACATAACATTTGACATATCATCATTAATCCATTTTCTAGAAAAATAAAAAGCTACGAATGAAATGAGTATGCTTTTTTATTTTTTTATTAACTGATTCTTGTGATGTTTTTTAAGTTGAGATAAAATTCCAATAGAATATAAATTCATTAAATAGAACATTTCTTTAATAGGGGGAATAGACACCGATTACTCTCTATCTACTTGTCTAAGTTCCCCCTGACTAAGTTTATTTAGATTGAGTTTGCCAAGATTGTGCTTTGTTTATTCACTTTTAATATCCCGATACTATCATCTTCATAGACTACTTCAAAGTCTTTTTTGTATTTGATTATGTACTCATACAGTTTAATGTCCTGCTTTACTTTTCCTACAATAGTGTAATCTGATTTGTAGTCATCTTTTATTATGTTGTAGCCAGGGTCTTTGCCTTGTAAAACTTCCATATACCTGTTAAAGTTAGCTGGGTTGTATAAGTAAGAGTAAGTAAGGTCAATTCCATGGGTATATCTTAGGTCAGGGTTGTAGAAAAAGAGATAATTGAACATATATCCATTTATGAAAATCTTTGAGCCATCTGGAATGTTATTTATGGACCATTCTGCACCTTCATGATACCATGGCAGGAAGTTGTTGTTTTTGATGTCAAGATCCAGGTAAAATAGGTTAAAACCTGCTATTAACCCTATAGTTAATAGTAATATATACTTAGTTTCTTCTTTTTTGCTTAAGTCATTCATATGGCTCTTTAGAGAGAATGCACCGAATATAAGTGTGAAAGGAACAAAGTATTCCTGCATTCTTCTTGAGTTTATCATCAAGATAAGGAAGATTATCGAGGCAATTCCTGTTAATAAGTGTCTTTTTCCAAACTTTCTGTCTTTTATTATCAGGAATAGTGATGCCAATAGGACTATTAATATGATCCAATTGAATTTAAATAGATCTAGAATATTCCATGGCTTCCATTCCATATTGTATAGATTTCCTATCAGGTTGACTTTGAACAGCTGAGTGTATAAAAATCCAATATTTTTTGGGAAATACGGATTGACTATGACTGCGAGTAAGGTTCCTCCTAATGAATAAGCCAATAACTTAAGATCTAACCTTCTTAATGCAATTAGCTTGATTAGGAAATAGATTATTACTATCAGTATCTGGAAGATAAAACCCTGGTATAACCAGGCGAAAAGCAATGATGTAAAGAACAAATGCCTGTACATCTGCTTATCCATAAAGTATAATGTCAAGAGGAGGGATATTATTGCCAATGGCATTGCCCTTGTTTCAAGAAACCTGTACATTAGCTCTATGGAGCAGAATGCATAAAGGAATGTCCACAATAAAGGAAAAGGAAGTTCGTTCTTCTTCATGTACCAATAAAAAACAGTAAAGCATAATGAAGCAAATAGGATCGAAGCTATCTTTGCTCCTAGGATAAGGCCGAAATAAGTGAAAGGGATCAGTAATATTCTGAATAAGAGCTGGGGGTCTGAATAGCTTTGGCTTAGGATAGATTCTGTAGTGTATGGAAATTCCTGGATAAACCCTTTTTCTTTTATTATATCTGCCATTTTCATATGAAGCCAGCCGTCATAACCTATTATCTCATTGGTCCTGAACTGCATTATGGAAATGGCTATTAAGAATAGGATAAAAACAAATATTAGTGATTTGTTTTTGTTAAAGAATTCTTTTATTCGCATTATTACAGTTTAAACAGGAGTTCCTATAAAAATATTGTGCTTTGTCCTTGTTATTTTTAATCTTACTTTGCCTTTTTCCTTATAACAATCAGGTATGGAGATAGTTCTTTCTTTTGCGGCTGCTATCATCTCCCCATGAAGCCTTCCAGGGCAGACTATCTCTGCTTCTATCACTTCTTCTTTTCTGAATGGCCTTGGCAGCTGCTTTGTTTTTACTATATTGAAATCCTCTATTGATTTTATCAGCTTTACTTTATATTTGTCTTGCCATGCTTTTAATAATCCATAGAACTTGTCAAAGTCTATTGGCTTTACTGGGTTTCTTCCCATCTTATATGTGAGGAAGTTCTGTATGCCAATGTCTGCTTTGAGCTCTTTTGCAAATTCTATTATCTTTGGGATTTCATCATTATTTATTCCTGGGACTAATACAGGGGTTATTATCAGATTGGTTTTTGTTGATATGTATCTGCACAGTTCTTTTATCCTTTCTATATTATAAGGGGTTCCTGCTATCTTTTCTGCTATCTTAGCGTCTATGGCATTTATCGAGAAGTTGAATCTTGTAAGGCCTGCTTTAACTAATTCATCTATCTTTTGCTTTGTCAATAATGTGCCGTTTGTATCTACTGAGATTATCTTTACTTGTTTTATCTTTGATATATTCCTTATTAAATCTGTTAATGGGGCATAGAATAAGGGTTCACCTTGCGAAGCTATATGGGCTTCTATATCGTTTGTTTCTTTGAATAAAGCAAGCTTTTTGAATTCTTCTGCTAGGTATTCTTCTTCTATAATGAAGTCAACTGGTCTTTTATCTTCATCAACACTGCAATAGATGCACTTTAGGTTGCAGCCAGTAATTGGCTTTACTTCGATTACATTTGTGTTTCTGTCAACTAAGCCAAAGCCTACGTTTCCTATCAATGGAATCCCTGAGTTTTTATGGATGTATATTGTTTTTTTGTTGTTTAGGCTGTTTTTTAATTCATGGAATCCTTTTTCTAATAGCATGTAGAATTTTCTTTCTGCTTTTTTCTGAGAGATATCCTTAAAGGTTATGCTGTTTTTTTCTATTATATGGTTGCTTATCTGGCCTAAATCTTCTTTTTGTATATTGAAGTAGAATAATTTAAGGAAATATACTTTTACTTCTTTTTCTTTGTCTTCAAATGACAGGTCTTTAAAGGTTAGTTTTGCCATCTTTAGGGGAGCTATTTTAATTTTTTTATATATGTTTTATCTGAAGGGTTTAACTCAAGGGCTTTTTCAAATTCTTTTTTTGCAAGGTTGGTTTCTCCAATGTGCTCATAAATTGCACCTAAATTGAAATATGTTTCGTCAAAATCTGGGTTAGATGCTATTGCTTTTTTAAATTCTACTATTGATTCTTCGAAAAGCCCCTGAGTTGCATAGATAATCCCGAGGTAATTGTATGCTTTATGCCATCCAGGGTTTAGTTTAGTTGCTGTTTTTAGATAAGCTTCAGCTAGTGTGAAGTTTTCTTTTTTAGCATAGGCTATGCCTAGATTAGTATATGCTTTGTAGTTTGAAGGATCTAGCTTTATTGACTGCTTGAATTCATAGATTGACTTGTCTGTTTGGCCGGCTCTTTCATAGGCAAATCCAAGATTATCGTGGGCTTCTGTGCTTGATGGAGATGTTTTTACTGTGCTTGTCCATAATGTCAGGTCATCCTTCCAGTCTGTATTTCTTTTTATAGTCGTTGCTGAATAGGATATTACTAATAATATTATGGCCAGCATTGCAGCTATCTTTATATTTCTGTTTAGGTTGTATGATCTATGGGCAGCTAGTGCTATCAGCAGGCAAAATGCAAAAGAAGGGATATAAAGATAACGCTCTGCCATCATTGTCTGAAGCGGCAGGATGTTGTAGAATGGGATAAGGGTTATAAAGAACCATCCGATTATGAATGTGATCATCTCTTTCTTTTTATAGCAGCTTATTGCAATCAGGATTAGGGAGATTATTAGGGCTATTGAGGTTATTATTCCTGTATCTATCCATGATTTTGCTATTGTTATGTTGTGGTAAAGGGTAAGGTCTATAGGGAGTATAAGAAGATAGAGATAGTTGATGATCACTTTAGCCATTGTAAGTAATGTTAGGTAGAGATTGCCTGCAATATATTCATCTGCTCTTGCACCTATCTTTAAGATAGAGAATCTTAGCCATACAAATAATAGGCCTATTGCAAAAAATACTGAATATTTTTTTAATTCCTTTTTTAGATTATTTTTGTTAAAGCAAGCTTCATATAATATGATTGCCAGAGGCAGGATGATCGCTTCTTCTGACGAAAACAAGGCAATTATAAATGATATGATTGATAGTATGTAAAACTTATTTTCTTTTTTCTTGGAGTATAGTATCCAGAGATAAAATGATAGGAAGATGAAAAATATTCCTATCAAGTCGAATCCCCCTGTTATGTTTGTGACTCTTTCTGTGTGTATAGGGTGTATTCCGAATAATAGCGAAGAGATGAATGCAATATCTTTTTTTTCTGTCAGTAATAAGGTGATTAGGTAGATTAAGATTGTGATTGAGATATGAAAGAGGAGATTGTTTAGGTGGTATCCAAATGGATTGTCTCTCCAGATAGAGTAGGTAATCATGTAAGCTACACTTCTTATTGGCCTGTATATCCCTACAAATGAGGATGTGAAGAATTTTGGGATGTTTGATAGGTATCTTATGTCTTTGTTTTCAAGTATATGGCTATGATCGTCATATACAAAATAATTCCCGAATGAATTTGAGTAAACCAATATAGTTAAGGCTATTATCAATAAGATATGCTTTGTTCTTTTATCTTTTAGGATGTTGCGCATATTCCTTTAGATTGGAGTTATATTTAAAAACATTATGATTAAGTGCATAAATCTTTAAATAGTGGAAGCTATGCTATACCTTAGGGGGAAAATGGCAGAAGAAAACAAAGATGAAGTTACTATAACTTATGAGACCTTGTTTGAGCTCTTAAGGAGAGAGAAGGAAAGGACTGAATTACAGAAACTTGATGACTCTTTTTTTGGGAATCTTTTAAGGTATCTTAAAGATAAACAGGCAATCATAAGCAAGCAGCAGACTGACTTGTTTTCAGCAGAGGAAAAGAGAAAGACAGAGGACCAGCTGATAAATGTAAGGAAGATAATAAAAGAGCTTTATGAGCGAAGAGAGAAAAAGATAGTGAGCATGGCTGTTGACAAGAGCAGGAATAAATCTGCAATCATAGACAATTCTGTTTTTTTGAAAGAAGAGAAAGAGCTTTTTGACAATATAATTAAAGTTTTAGATAATGGCAGGGATTCTGTTTTGACTAATCTGCTTAGCCTGAAAGAGCCTTCTCAGATGCAGGGATTTACTTCTGCTGTTAGCCGTGTTGAGTTTAAGGCAGAGCAAAAGAAGGCTGATAAAGAGACAAAATTGGTGAGGTTTTTGCATGCTGTGCCTAAGTTTGTCGGCAAAGAGTTAGAAGAATACGGGCCTTTTGAAGAAGAGGATATTGCTTCACTTCCTATTGATATTGTGAATGTTCTGATTAAGAAAAACAGGGTAGAAGAGATCAGAGGGGATTGAACAGTTCTTTTTCATTTGCTATTTCTTTTTCTGCATTGCTTTCTGGAAATTTATGTTTTTTTGTTTCTAATAGAGTCAGATAGTATTCCTGCTTTTCCTTGCTTATTTTGGGATAATGTTTAATTGTAATGCCTGTTTTGCCTATTTTTCCATTTAATGATCTTATTGATTCTCTTACTGTTTCGTGTATTGGGTAGATAAACTTTATTCTTTTGTCGTTCTTGAACAATCTGCAGATTCCCCTGATTGAAATGATTTTGTTTTTGTAGTAGGTTTTTTGGATTATTCTATACCCTAGCACTTCTTTTTTATCTTTTTTAATAATGCCCTTTATTTTTTCTAAGTCTTTTTTATCTATCTTCTCGTCAGGGTCTAGGACTAAAATCCACTCTTTTGTTGCTTTGCTTATTGAAAAGTTTCTTGCTTTTGCGAAATCATCGTTCCATCTGAAATCATATATTCTTTTTGTGAACTTTTTTGAAATCTCTTTTGTCTTGCTTCTAGCTTTGCTCGAGGTATTGAGTACAATATCTTTAGAGCCAGTATCTATGATTATGAGTTCATCTGCATAATCTTTGATAGAGTTGAGAAATTTCTCTAGTACAGGTTCTTCGTCTTTTAGAATCATGCAAAGGCTTATTTTTGGCTGCATGCTATTTGATTAATGAACAGATATTTAAGTTTATTTCTAATAATCTCTTCTGCCGTAGATAAAGAATAATAAAAGGATAATCCCAAGTATCGCTATTGATGCCAGCGGCGCAGTCAATATTGCTGTCTGGCTGCTTATCACTACCATCCCTGTAGGCATGTTTGAAGGCAATACTACATTTATAGTACTTCTAAGGCCGTATATAGCATCCATACATGTATATTCCCCATATCCTAGGAATGTAAATTCAAAAGAATCGCCTTTTTTTAGGTTAGTGCTGGTTATAATCCTGCTTCCCTTAAGGTAACATGCTATTTTATGTTCTCTGTTGTCATTGTTTATCCAGGTGATTTGAGTGTTTTTTGTTATTGTCTTTGTTATTGGACTGAAAGAGTCTGCGTTTATCTCTATAATGTTTTTTTGCTTTTCTATCGGTGCCTGCTCTTTGGGTGGAGAAGGCAGTTCTGGTTGAGGCTCATTTGGAATTGATTGAGGCTCTTCTATATATTGATCTGGCTGAGTAATTTGTGTATTTGTGGTTTCTTTAGTTTGGGTAGCACAGGCTGTAAATACCAATAATAAGAATACTAATGTTATATATCTATTCATATCTATACCTTAAATGCCAGTATATAAAAATGTTTTGGTATTTCATAAATCAAGATTTTTTTGATTTACTGGAATAGGGAAAATCATTCTTATGATTTTCTCGTAAGATTTATAAAGGGGTACTTTCTCCCAATTATTTATGAAAATTCCTAAGATGATTAAGAGATATTGTAAGTTTTGCAAGAAACATACTGAACAGAAGGTTGCACAGACTAAAAGGGGAGCTCCAAGCAGTATGGTTTATGGTAGTAAAGTCAGGGCTAGGAAAAGGGGATCTGCCAGAGGATTTGGAAATATGGGCAGATACTCCAAAAAGGCAATCACTAAGTTTAAGATGACTGGTAAAAAAATGACTAAAAAGACAGATTTAAGATATACCTGCAAGGATTGCAAGAAGTCATCTGTACAGAACCAGGGAATAAGGGCTAAGAAGGTAGAGTTCATATAAATTTCTTGATTTAACCTAATTGAATTTGTTTTTAATTCGTTTGGGATTTTCGGTCAAAATCCCAAAAGTATTAAAACAGCGAGTTTTAATCCATTTTGGAATTTTATGCCTAAAATTCCAAAAGTATATAAATAGAATTAAATTTCCTCGACTTAAACAGATTGGAGGATATAACATGAGAAAAATAAAGGAACCAGCCAGTAAGTTCATAAAGGTAAGATGCCCTAAATGCAAGAATGAGCAGATAATATTTGGCAAGGTGTCTTCAGCAGTGACCTGCTTAGTGTGCGACAAGAAGATTGCAGAGTCAACTGGCGGAAAAACAAAAGTTAAGTCAAGGATACTGGAAGTTTTAGAATAAAATGCTATTACTAAAGGAAGGATTCCCTGAATCAGATGAGCTTGTTCTGTGTACAGTTACAAAGATATTCCATAATGGTGTCTTTGTAGATTTGGATGAATATGCCAAAGGCGGAATGATACATATATCTGAGGTCAGCCCTGGAAGAATAAGAAATATAAGGGACTTTGTTGTCGAAGGGAAAAAGGTTGTGTGTAAGATATTGAGGGTTGATGATGTTAAGGGTCATATCGATTTAAGCCTTAGAAGAGTTAATGAAGGCCAGAAGAAGTTAAAGATAAATGAGATTAAGTCAGAGCAGAGGGCAGAGAAGATAATTGAGTTTGCAGCAAAGAAATTAAATTTGGATGTTAAAAAACTTTATTTTGATATTTATAATAAAATTTCTGATAAGTATCTTTCAGTGTTCTTATGTTTTGAGGATGTTGTTAAAGGGAATATTGCCCTGGAAAAACTCCCACTTGATAAAAAGACTGCTGATATATTGACAGAGCTTGTCAAAGAAAGGATGAAGCCTTCGATAGTGTTTGTTGGTGGAAACTTAAAATTGAAGACTTATGCTTCTGATGGTGTTGAGATTATAAAAGAGACCTTAAGAAAGCTTTCTGGTGGTGGAATAGGGATTGTTTATGGCGGCGGCGGGAAGTATAAGATAATGGCAAAAGCTGCTGAGTATAAGGATGCTGAGAAGATTTTAGATAAGTCTGTTAGTGATACTATAAGTTTTATAGAGGAGAAGGGTGGAGAAGGGGAGTTTGTAAAAAAGGAGTAATTCTATGGAGCATATCCTGAAGTGTAAAGAGTGCGGAATATATTCGATTAAGAACAAATGCCCTAAATGCGGTTGTGAGATGCTAAGGCCTATGCCTCCTAAATTCAGTCCAGATGATAAGTATGGGAAGTATAGAAGACAAGTTAAGTCTTTGGATCTAAAAAAAGAGGGACTTTTATGAGCACATGGAGAATAGAGCAGATCGGAAAGAAGCCTAAGCTTCATAATCCGGTATTCTTAGAAGGATTGCCCGGCATAGGCAATGTAGGCAAGGTTGCCATTGATTTTATTGTTGATGAATTAAAAGCTGAGAAATTATATGAGATAACTTCTAATACCTTTCCACATTCTGTTTTTGTCAAAGAGGATAATCTAATTGAGCTGCCTAAGGTCGAGATCTTTTATAAGAAGCTTGCTGGAAATGATCTACTTATTTTAGGAGGGGATGTACAACCTATAGATGAGATAAGCTCTTATGATTTTTCTGAGAAGATACTTGATATTGTCTCTGAGTTTGATGTTAAGGAGATAATCACTTTAGGGGGGATTGGACTAGGGGAGATTCCTAAAAAGCCAAAGGTTTATTGTACTGGTAATTCCCTCGATTTGATTAAAAAGTATAAGGATAAGAATGTTCAGGATAAGCTTTATGGTGTTGTAGGACCTATAGTTGGTGTTTCTGGGTTACTTTTAGGGTTAGCTGCTCGTAGGAAGATAAAAGCAGTTGCTTTATTGGCAGAGACTTACGGCCATCCTATGTACTTAGGTGTTAAGGGTGTTAGGGAGATTCTTAAGGTTTTGAATTCTAAACTTCATTTAGGAATTAAGGTTGATAAGCTGGAGAAAGAGATTGATTATATAGAAAAACAGATAATCAAAAGAAAAGAAGAACTTAGTAATGTTCCTCAGGAAGGGGCGCTTAAAAGAACGAAAAAAGGCGAAACTTCTTATATTGGGTGAATTTTTCTTTTTTTATTATAGAAACCTAAACTGATTATATTCATATATCCTATATGTTATTCATCACATAAAAGATGTTACTTATAACATATTAGTATGTGACATATAACATAAAATATGTGATTTATCACAGAAAAGTATTTAAATCAGCAGTTCTTTTTATATGATTATGACAACTATTGAAGAGCACACCAAGATTCTAAAAGGATTATTGGATGATATAAATGAGAAGATCAGGGCTAACCTGCTAGTAGAAAGGCAAAAGATTGTTGGTTTTTCTGCTTCTGAAGCTGCTACAAATCTATTTGCTGTTTTGCTGCATAAAAAAAGCCTTGTGGAAGCTGGATTTAATGTTAATCATAGGTTCTTTGCTTCAGAAAAGATTGCAATGAGCAAGTTTGATTATGATTTTCCTAAAAAGGGGGAGATTATCCAACTATTAGTGAATCAAGAGGGTTTTAGGGATAAGTTATGTTATGGCAAGGAAAAAAATGCTGATATAGTAGATTCTGCAGTAAAAAACCTATTTAAGCTAAAGGAGCTAATAGACTCTATCATCGGTGAGAATAATGAATGAAACTATCTTAGCGTATATCTATGACTTTTTATCAATGGCATTTGAAGATAGCTATATAAAAGAAAAGATAAATGAAGTTATATTATTTGGTTCTGTAGCTAAGGAAAGTTATGATAAGAAAAGTGATATTGATCTGTTTTTTGACATTAAAATCAAGGAAGAAACAGATGCAATTGAAGAGAGGTTAAAAGTTATCTTAGGCAGTTTTGAGGTAAAAGCTGAGAAGACCTGGAAGCTAAAAGGAGTTAAACTGCCAATAAAATTTATTGTCGGTTCTTTAGGCGATAAGACTTGGGAAAACTTAAGGGAAGAAATAATAAGTTCAGGCATTTTGCTTTATGGCTCTTATAAAGAACTGCCAGAGGACATTAAGCATTACTTTTTGTTTTATTATTCTTTAAGAGATCTAAACAGAAAAAACAAGATGAAATTTATAAGGAATCTATTTGGTTATAGGATTATGAAGGATAGAAAAGAATATAAACAAGCTGGTTTGCTCGAAAAGATAGGCGGCTCGAAATTATCTTCGAATGCTATTTTAGTTCCTTTAGGTGATTTGTCCAGAGTAAAAAAGCTTTTTAATGATTTTAAAGTGAAATATAAAATAATGGAAACATGGGTGAGAATATGAGCAAAATTAAAGGTTTAAAGGCAAGGGAAGTTCTAGATTCTAGGGGAAATCCAACTGTTGAATGTGATATTATCACAGACAAAGGCCTTTTTAGGGCTATGGTGCCTTCTGGAGCGTCTGCAGGGCAGCATGAAGCTGTGGAGTTGAGAGATGGTATTGCTACTAGGTATCTTGGCAAGGGAGTACATAAGGCTGTTGCTAATGCTAATTCATTTATTTCTGAAGAGATTGTAGGATTAGACTGTACTGATCAGAAAGAGATAGATGAAACAATGATCGAGTTAGATGGAACTGAAAATAAAGGGAAGTTTGGTGCAAATGCTATCCTTGCTGTTTCAATGGCTTGCTGCAAGGCAGGAGCAGCTGAAAAAGGGATTCCTTTGTATAGGTATATAGGTGAACTGTTTGGTTCAAATCCAGACACTATTCCGGTTCCTATGTGCAATGTAATCAATGGCGGAAAGCATGCTGGCCAGGAAAATGATATACAGGAGCATATGATAATGCCTGTTGGAGCTGCTAATTTTACAGAAGGGATAAGGATGGTTTCAGAAACTTATCATTGCCTTAAATCATTGCTGAAAAAGAAGTTTGGGGCAGGAGCTATGTTAATAGGGGATGAAGGTGGTTTTGCACCCCCTCAACTTAAAACAGTGCAGGAAAGGCTAGGTTTAGTGACTGAGGCTATAAAGAAAGCAGGGTATGAAAATGAGATGGTATTTACATTAGATTCAGCGTCTTCAGAGTTCTTTAGGGATGGAGTTTATACTGTAGGCACTAAAAAGATGAGCGGCGGAGAGATGATTGATTTCTATGCTGATCTGATCAAAACTTATCCTATTGTAAGCATAGAAGATGGTTTGGCAGAAGATGACTGGGATTCATGGGTGGAGATGACTAAGAAATTAGGTGATAAGATACAGATAGTGGGTGATGATCTGTTTGTAACAAATACAAAAAGAGTAAAGAAAGGTATTGAGTTAAAGGCAGCAAACTCTGTTTTGATAAAGCTTAATCAGATTGGAACTGTGACAGAGACATTAGGCGCTATCAAAATGGCTTATGACACTAAATGGACTGCTGTTGTTTCGCACAGAAGCGGAGAGACAGAGGATAGTTTTATAGCTGATTTAGTTGTTGGAGTGAATGCAGGACAGATAAAGACAGGAGCGCCTGCACGTTCAGATAGAAATGCTAAATATAACCAGCTGATCAGGATTGAAGAAGAGTTAGGGAGCAAGGCTAAGTATCTGGGAAGGAAGTTTAGGTGAAACAAAAAGTTTAATAAACTCCTAATCTGAAAGTATGGTTATGAAACTAAAAATATATCTTTTTAGACATGCTCAGACTTATTTTAATAAAAGGCACATGTTTACAGGTTGGAAAGATTCCAAGTTAACTCCTTTTGGAAAAAAACAGGCTAAACTTCTTGCAAAAAAACTAAAAACTAAACAGATAGATGTTGCTTACCAAACACATCTTTCAAGATCAAAAGACACATTAAAAGAGGCCCTTAGGTATCATCCAGAGTGTAAGAAAATAATCATGGATGATAGGATGATTGAAAGAAGCTACGGGAAGCTGCAGGGCAAGTCCCATGATTCATTTATAGAAGAAGAAGGGGAGGATTCATACAAAACCCTTTTGCATTGGCATAAGATAGATCATTTGCATGGCAAGGAAAGGAAAAAGTTTGTAAAGGAAATTGGTGAAGCTGAGTTTAATATCATACATCGATCTTATAAGATTCCTCCTCCCGGTGGAGAGAGCATAAAAATGGTTGAAAAAAGAGTTTTAAGTTTTATCAATGACTTAATCAAATACATGAGGAAACACAAAGTTAATGTTGCTATTTCTGCGCATGGGAATTCAATGCGCCCTTTTAGAAGATATTTTGAGAAATTAAGTATAACTGAAATGATGAAATTAGAAAACCCCTGGGATGATTATTTTGAGTATACTATAGATTTGTGATATAGATAACATAAGATTAATAAACCACTTCTAAACTCTTTAAATAAAATGACAAAAATAATTTTAATAATTGCAGATGGTTTAGGAGACAGGCCAATCCAAGAGTTTGGATATAAAACTCCTTTAGAATCAGCGAATAAGCCAATTTTAAATCAGATGGCTAAAGAAGGCATTACAGGATTGATGCATACTATCGAGAGAGGAATGAGGCCTGGTTCAGATACAGCACATCTGCTTATATTTGGATATCCCTATAAAGAATATTATTCTGGAAGAGGAGTTTTTGAGGTTCTTGGTATTGGTATGGATCTAAGGCCAGGGGATGTTGCTTTCAGAGGTAATCTAGCCACTGTAGAAAATGGAATTATAACAGACAGGCGTGCTGGGAGTATGGAATCCTATGAAGTCATTCCTGAAACAATGACTGTCCAAATAGGAGATGTAACATTCATCCTTAAACCAAGTGTTTTGCATAGGGTAGGGGTAATAATGAGGGGAAAAGGCATAACCAGCAATATACTTGATTTAGACCCCCACAAAGTTGGAGTTGCTCCAAGAAAAAAGATTGCTATTGAGAGTGATATTGACTCTAAAAGAACTGAAGATATATTGAATAAATTCTCGGATTATATGGCTGATTACCTGTCAAAACATCCGGCTAATCTCAAAAGAAAAAGCGAGGGTAAGCCAAATTCAAATTATCTTTTGTTAAGGGGGGCTGGCCAGCATATGTATGTACAACCAATTCATGAAAAGTACAATCTAAGAACATGTTGCATAGCCGGTGGAGGATTGTATAAGGGATTGGCAAAATACGTAGGCATGGATATCATTGATGTACCTGGAGCCAATGCGAGGATAAATACCGATTTAAATGCAAAGATAAAAGCGGCAATTGAACAGTCTAAAAAGTATGATTTGGTTTTTGTTCATATAAAATTTGCAGATTCTTTAGCAGAAGTTGGAGACTTTCAAGATAAGAAAGATTTTCTTGAAAAGATCGACAGTTCGTTAGCACCTTTGTTAGAAACTAAGGATACAATAGTCTTTTTTTCTGGAGACCATAGCACTCCTTGTAAGATGCAGGCACATTCGGGCGATCCAGTGCCTTCTTTGATATGGGGGCCTCCTGAAATGATATGTACTGATAAAGTTAAGGAGTTTGGAGAAAGGCCTTGTCAGGGGGGTGGGTTAGGACATTTTAATGGATTAGATATAATCCAAAATCTGCTTAACCTAAGCGGAAAACAGAAGCTTATAGGCGCTTAGATTAGAAACATTTAAACAACAGAAAATGCAAAACATTTAAATTAATTTGATATTTCTTTGTTTTTATGCAATTAGAACACATAAAAAAAGACATTCCTTTGAAACTATATGAAATCCTTTCTAAGGAGATCAAGGAATTAAGGCCTTCTCAGGAAAAGGCTGTTAAAGCTGGATTGCTTAATGGAAAGAATTTGCTTGTTTGTACTCCAACTGCTTCTGGAAAGACATTGATTGCTGAGTTAGCTGGCATTAAGAATGTATTAGAAGGGAAGGGCAAGTGTATCTATATTGTGCCTTTGAAGGCATTAGCTTCTGAGAAGTTCAAGGATTTTAAGAGAAGATATGGGCATTTGGCTAGGATAGCTTTGTCTATCGGTGATTTGGATTCAGCTGATCCTTATTTGGCTGATTATGATTTAGTTATATGCACTGCAGAAAAGCTAGATTCTCTTATAAGACACCATACGCCTTGGTTAAGCTTTGTTGCAACTGTAATTGTTGATGAAGTGCATTTGATGAATGATGTTGGAAGGGGACCTACTGTTGAGATATTGATAACTATACTTAGAAAATTGTTGAAAAATATGCAGATGATTGCCTTGTCTGCTACTATTGGAAATCCTAAAGAGCTGGCAGAATGGTTAGAGGCTGAACTGGTTATAGATAATTGGAGGCCTGTTAAGCTGCATAAAGGAATCTATTTAGATGGAGAGATTGAGTTTTATTAGACTAATCCTAGGCTGTTCATAACTATATCTGGATCAAATTCTTTCAAGTCTTCATAGTTCTGACCTGTGCCTATGTAAACAATCGGTTTTTGGGTAACGTAGCTTACTGAGATAGCTGCTCCGCCTTTTTCATCGATATCTGCTTTGCTCAGGATGATAGCGTCTATTCCGATTGCTTCATCAAATTTCTTTGCCTGCTCAACGCAGTCATTTCCAGTTATTGATTCGCCTATGAATATCTTTAAGTCTGGCTTTGCAACTCTTATGATTTTTTTCATCTCATCAACTAGGTTAGCATTGCTGTGCTGCCTTCCTGCTGTATCTATCAAAACAATATCTATGTTTTTGGATTGCGCATGCTTTACTGCGTCAAATGCAACTGCAGCTGGGTCTGAGCCATAGTTATGCTTTATTAATTTTACCCCTAATTTATCTGCGTGAATCTGCAGTTGTTCTATCGAAGCTGCTCTGAATGTGTCTGCAGCTGCAATAACAACAGAAAGATTATTTTTTAGCATAAGGTTAGCTGTTTTTGCTATTGTTGTGGTTTTTCCAGAGCCGTTTATACCTACGAAGCATATTACAAATGGTTTGCTTTGAAAATTCTTCGAATTCAAAGATTTTTCTTTTATTTTTTCTAAAATATTGAAAGAATCTACATTTAGTAATTGTTCTATTGATGTTTTTAGTGTGTGTGTGATTGTGTCTTCTATTTTTCCTCTTGGCAATGGCTTATCGACTATCTCCTGGCTTAAGTCATCTCTTATCTTTTCAATGACTTCTACTGCAACATTGTTTTCCAACAAGACCATCTCTAATTCCCAGAATATCTTTTCAAAATGCTCTTTGTCTATCTTTTTTGTGGTTATCTTTTCTTTTATAGATTGAAAGAATCCTTTTTTTTCTTGGGGTTCTTCTTTTATTTCTTCTATTGGATGTTCAATTTCTGGCTTTGCTTCTTCTTTTTTAGGTTCAGGCTGTTTTATTTCTTCTTCAGCTTGTTCTACTGGGGGTTTTATCTTTTTAATTTCCTCTTTTTTTAATTCTTCTGTTACTTTAGGAGTTTCATGTTTTACTTCCGGCTCAGGCTTTTTTATCTCCTGTTTTTCTACAGGTTCTTTTGGGCTATCGATCCATCCTTTTATCTCTTTGACTTTTTCCTTTTCCTGTTTTCTTTCTGCTAAATCCTGTATCTTGGGAGTTTCTTTTTGTTTTACTATTTCTTTTATCTTATCTTCTCTTTTTTCAAGAACTTTCTTTTCTTCAACAAGCTCTTCTTTTTTCTTATATTCTTCTGCTTCATGCTTTATTTTGATGGGCTCTTCCTTAGCTTCTTCTTCTGGAAATTCTTTAATATCCTCTTTTTTTGTGAATCTATCTTTTAGTTTTGAGAAAAATCCTTTTTTTTCAGGCTCAGCTGGCATTTCTACTATTTTCTCTTCGCTAACGCCTTCTTCATCTATCTTCTTGGAGATATTTTCTATTCCTTTCTTCAGCTTTTCCTTTAAGAATTTGAACATTTTATTCTGATTCTTTGATGAGCTCTTTAAGCTCGTTTTGTAGGACAGAAGCTTTCATCGCCATCTTCTGCATCTGCATGTTGATCCTGGTGTTGAATTCTGTCATCTCTTCTACCTGTTTGCTCATAAGTTTTTTTGTTGATTCAATATCTTTTGTCACAACTGTCTCTGCACCAACATTTACTAAGAATTCATTGTTTTCTTTTATGTTTGCTTTTATGAATATGCCTGAGCTTATCGGAACTAAGATTTCGTCTCCGTTGTTTGTTTTCTTGAAGTCGTCAAGAGACTGCACTGTGGACATAAGCTCCATCAGCTGCTTTTCTACCATCTGTGATTTTTTCTGCATCTCTTCTAACTGTTCTTCTAATACTTTCATCTCAATGTATTTTTCCTGTGCTTTTTCTTCGTTTTTCATAGTATCATGCCTTTTTTCGTTTTTCTTCTATATTATGATATAATTTGTCGAATAAAACACCCATGGGGGTTCCTTCATATATCTTTGTTATTGAGTCTGCCAAAAGATGAGCTAGAGATATTATCTTTAAGCTGTTGAATCTTTTTTCTTTTGGGATGTCTATTGTGTTTGTAACAATAACTTCTTTTATTGAGCTGTCTTTTAGTTTTTCTATAGCATTTCCTGATAGGATAGCATGCGTTGCAACTATATAAATATCATTTGCCCCTTTTTCTTTCAGTGCTTTTGCTGCTCCTGTTATTGTTCCTGCGCTGTCAATCATATCATCTATAAGTATTGCATTCTTGCCTTTTACTTCACCTATGATGTTCATAATCTCTGCTACACCATGCTCAGGCCTTCTTTTGTCTATGATTGCGATGTTTGTGTCTAGTATCTTAGCCAACCTTCTAGCTCTTCTCGCTCCTCCAACATCTGGGGCAACTACTACAATATCTTTTATATTTTTGCTTAGTATGTTGTCTGCTATAAGTGAGATTGCTTCTAGGTTATCTACTGGTATATTGAAAAAACCCTGTATCTGGTCAACGTGAAGGTCAAATGTGACTACCCTGTCAGCTCCTGCTGATTCTATAAGGTTAGCTACTAATTTAGCGCTTATAGGCTCTCTTGGCAATGCTTTTCTGTCCTGCCTTGAATAGCCGTAATAAGGAATAACTGCAGTTATCTCTTTTGCAGAAGCTCTTTTGCAAGCGTCTGTTATCAATAGAAGCTGCATAAGGTTTTCATTTACAGGGGTAGAGGTTGGCTGTATTATAAAGACACTAGAACCCCTTACGCTTTTTTCAATATGGAGGTATATTTCTCCGTCATTAAAGTGCTTGATCTCTATAGGTGTTAGAGGTATATTTAGATGAGAAGCTATCTCTTTAGCCAATTCGATATTTGCTGTTCCTGCTATCAAGCTGATCTCGTTTGACATATTGCTATAGAATAATAAGGTGTTTAAAAACGTTATGGTTTTCAAGAATCAATCTTTAATTCCTTATTAATCTCTTCCTGCGCCTGCCTTAAGAGAATGTCTATCTCGCCAAAGTGCTGCTGCTGGAATAGGTCTATCTTTCTTTGGTTTGTTAAATGAAGGAGAGGTACAAATGTATATATCTTGTCTGATCTAGAATCAGATGGAACCAGCTGGGAGAATGTCAGCCTCGATTTATTGTTTTCCCAGAAGAAGATCTTTATCTTTTGGTAGATATCCTGGATTATCTTTGATATGTCTCTTTTTTTCTCTGGAATATGGACATTCATAGGCGGGATGCTTTTTAGGACTCTTCTTCTTTTGACCTCTAAGGCTTTTTCCAATGCATCCATCAGGTCATAGATAGAGACTTTTCTCTTTCGAGGCATGGGTGTTCTTGGAATAAGGTTTTTTGGGATATTTTCTTCTGATCTTGGCTCAAAGGTTTCTTCAAAACTTAATAAATCATCTTCTTCTTGGTCTGAGATTAGCCTGTCAAGGTATTCTATGTCTTCTCCTACGAGCTTGTTTGACTTTATTTTTAACAGAATAGCTGCTGCCAACAGTACTTTGCCAGAAAGCCTGAAATCAAGCTCTTTTAGCTTTTTTATTGTTTCAATGTATTTTTGGGTTAATAAGGTTATATTCACATCCCATGGATTCATCTGCTCTGTCTTTATAAGGTCATGGATGATAGACTGCCAAGTAACTTCATCTTTTTCAAAGAGCATCTCAAATATCTGCTCATGGGGTTCTTTAATTATCGTCTGTTCCATTATATCATCTATTTATTGAGTAAATATAAAAAGCTTTTTATATGAAAAGCTAATTCTTCCAACTAATACTCTGGGCCCGTGGTCTAGTGGTTATGACGTTGCCCTTACAAGGCGAAGTTCACCAGTTCGATCCTGGTCGGGCCCATTTATGCGGTAGTAGTCCAGTGGTCAAGATACGGCGTTGCCAACGCTGTGACCCGAGAATTCTTCCCCTTTGCGGGAAGGATCGGGAGTTCGAATCTCGGCTACCGCATTTTTTCTTTTATTAGAAAAACCAATCCTTTTCAGGTATGTTGCTAAATATCTTCGGGGGATGGTTAATTCATATAATCTGTGCTGATTTGGCAGTTTTTTTCTTAGATATATCCTGTTATCTATCTCAAATTCTTTTAAGATATTTGAAACCTGCAAGATCAGTTGTTCTGAGATCAATCCGAGTGCTAATCTGCCTCCTTGTCTAACATGTCCATCAGTATCAAACAACCCTCTGACGAATGATGCTTTGAATTGTTTTGAAAAAGCATTTAATGGCCATCTAAGGCTAACATTTAGAGTTTTATTTTTTTCTATAGTTAGATAGCCTTCAATAAACTCGAATACTTTTTTTGAATAAAATACTAAACGCAATTCATTCTTTACCGAGTATGATCTCACTTTCTTCTTGAAATTTTTTTTAATCGTTTTTTGAAGAAACAGCCCATATTGCTTGTCGTCTTTAGCATGTAAATGAAAGTTAATTGTGTAATGCCCTCTTTTTTTGTCATAATAACAGCTACCATCTCCTGCAAATGCTCCAAGAAATTCGCCAATGACTTGATTATTAGAAGGAAGGACTTCTAGCGAATACTTTCGACCCTTAATCTTCTTATAATGGTAGTAGATTTTTGATTTGTTTATACCTAGTTTTTTGGATATCTTAGGAATAGATATGCCTTGTTTAATTAAGGTTATAATTTCTTCCCTTTGTATCCTGATTTTGTTAATTTTTGTCGAATTCATATTACTATCATCTTATACGATACTAAGTAAATGATTTTGAGTATATCTAAAATTATAATTTGTTAGTTGAGTTTCGGTTAATTGATATAAACTATGAATGAAGGCAGAATAACAAAAAGGAGATACTATTTAAATTTTTCTAACCCGAGTTCGAATCTCGGCTACCACATTTTATTCCATACTTGTTAACCTAAAGTGTATCCTGTAACATATAGAATATGTTTTTTCCCTGCTTCTGCCATGTGGAGATTAAACTCATCATAACTTCATAATTTCTCATTCCAATCCGACTTCTTAGGCAGCCAATTATTTTTCTTAT
>JAHJAV010000107.1 GCA_018813685.1 Nanobdellota archaeon
CTATTCTTGTGGCTTATACTCAACTAATCTTGATGAAAGAGGATAGGCTTCTAAAGCCGCTAAATAGGATTCTTGAGACGATAGGTGATGGGTGCAGGTATCTAAGATTAATTGCCCTTAAGGGCGCTTTCTGGCTGAAGCAGAAAGCAAAAGATATCATGAAATTTAAGAAAATACTCAACGAACAGGTCTTTGTCAAAAACGCAAAAGTCTAGTAAACACAACCTTTATATACTACATATGAATTCTATATCATATGAAATGTAAATCATATAACTTGTTTTTCGAAACATTCAGCAATAAGACTAGGATGCATATCATAGAATCCCTCATAGAAGGCCCAAAATCAGTAACAGAGATCTGCAGCATAACAGGTGAAGAACAAAGCCAGATAAGCCATAACTTAAGGAAACTTATGGAATGCCATTTCATCGATGTCGAAAGAAAAGGCAAACAAAGAATATACTCCTTAAACAAAGATACAATAATCCCTATCCTAAAATTAGTAGAAACTCACGTTCATAAATATTGTAATAAGGAGTGTGGTAAAAAATGAAACTTTCGAACGATAGTGGGGAAGGTTTAGAAAATTCAAAGAATTTTCAAAAAATCTACTTAGACAACAGCGCAACAACCATGGTTGACAAAGAAGTAGCTAAAGCCATGCAGCCTTACTTCACAAAAATCTACGGAAATGCATCTTCTCTCCATCAATTCGGCCAGGAAGCAAAAAGAGCCCTAGAACAAAGCAGAGAGATCATAGCTAAAAGCATAAACGCAGATCCAAAAGAAATAATATTTACAAGTGGAGGAACAGAATCAGACAACTTAGCTATAAAGGGAATAGCCTACGCTAACAAAGAAAAAGGGAATCATATAATCACTACAAAAATAGAGCATCACGCAGTTGAACATACTTGCAAATCATTAGAAAAAGAAGGATTCAAAATAACATACCTTGACGTAGATAAAGAAGGATTCATAAATCCGGATCAATTAAAAAAAGAGATAACAGATAAAACAATATTAGTTACCATCATCCATGGAAACAACGAAATAGGGGCAATACAAGACATAGAACCAATAGGAACCATTTGTAAAGAACATAACATCCCCCTCCACATAGATGCAGTCCAGTCATTCACAAAGACAGAGATAGATGTAAAAAAACAAAACATAACCTTATCATCATTCTCAGCCCATAAGCTCCACGGTCCAAAAGGGATAGGTGCCTTATACATAAAAAAAGGAACTAAACTGAATAAACTGATAGAAGGCGGAGCTCATGAATTTAACTTAAGGCCTGGAACAGAAAACATTCCAGGAATAGTTGGCTTTGCAAAAGCAGTTGAGATAGCAAAACAAGAAGACTGTAAAAAAATAGCAGAATTAAGAGACTACTTCATAGAAAAAGTCCTAAAAGAAATCCCAGAAACAAAGCTTAATGGCCCAACAAAAGATAGGCTCTGCAACAACATAAACATAACCTTCAAATTCATAGAAGGAGAAGCGTTATTGATAAAATTAGACGATAAAGGTATTGCAGTTTCAACAGGTTCAGCCTGCTCATCTAAAGATTTAAGGCCATCACACGTTTTAACAGCTATTGGCCTTCATCCAGCAGTAGCCCACGGCTCGATAAGATTCACATTATCCAAATATACAACAAAAGAAGAGCTGGATTACACTTTAACTCATCTAAAAAAAGCCGTAAAAGAATTAAGAGAGCTAAGCCCATTATGGGGTCAGTCAGAAGAAGAGCTTACAAAAGCAGCATATGAAGATGATCATGAACACGAAGGTGAATAAAAATGCAAAAAAATCAAGATTTTAAGCATAAAAAATCACGGGGTGATTTTTAATGTATTCAGAAAAAGTAATGGAACACTTCAAGAACCCTCATAATCTTCGAGAGATAAAAGACGCAGATGGTATAGGGAAGATAGGTAATCCTACATGTTTATTGCCCTCTGAAAAATTACACAAAAATTCAGAGTGTATTGCAATATCTAGGCTAAAGAAAAATAAAATGGTTCTTAGCCATACAGGGAATTATGAGAAAGTCATTGAAGCATATTCTAGGAAATATAATGGAGAAATTATACGGCTGAAGAATAAGATTGGAAGCGTAAACATAACTCCGGAACATCTGGTATATTCTATAAAAGTTCCTAAAGGGGACATGTTTAAAAGAAATTTTGGAAAAAAAACATTAACACCTACTTGGCATCATGCTCAAGATTTGAAAAAGGGCGATATAGTATTATACCCAATTTTAAAAAAAGAGGAAGATATCAAATTTTTGGAAATAGATACCCCTAAGCCGAAATATGATTTTAGAAGTAAAAATATTCATAAAAAAGTAAAATTGGATTCAGATTTGCTAAGATTGTTTGGCTATTTTCTTTCCGAAGGAAATATTCAAGAAAAGCCGTCTAAAACATATATTTCATTTAGCTTGAACTTAAATGAAAAAAATATATCTGATGATATACACCATATCTCAACTAAATTATTTAATATTGAAGTTAAAATTAAAGAAATTCCAAAAAGAAAGACAATGAGGGTCTACTTATACAATGCTCAATTAGCAAGATGGTTCAAAAGTTTATTTGGAAATGGGGCTGAAAATAAAAAACTTCCAGATTTCATTATGCGCCTCCCAACAGAAAAGCAGAAGGCATTAATTTTTGGTCTTTGGAAAGGGGATGGATACGTAAACATAGATAGGCATGGGCCAAGGGCAGGTTATGCTACAATTTCATATCAATTAGCCCAACAGATTAAGATGTTATTGTTAAGGCAGAATATTGTCCCTTCAATCTATGCAGAAAGAGCTAAGAAAATTAATGGAGTTAGCCATAAAAAAGCGTATAGGATACACATTGGGCAAAGAGAGTCCTTAAAAAGATTATGTAGGATATTAAATGTAAAATATAACCCAACCTCTTATGAGTCGATTAGATCATGGTTTGACAAAAACTTCCTTTACACCCCAATAACCAACAAGGAAATCTTTAAATATGATGGAATCGTCAATAATCTTGAAGTAGCCAATACTCACTCTTTTGTTTCAGAATCCTTTTGCCTTCATAATTGCGGCGATGTTATGTGGGTTTATATCAAAGTAGAAAAGAACAAAGAAGGCAAGGAATACATAAAAGACATCGGTGTAAAGACCTTTGGCTGTGTTGCAGCTATAGCCACATCCAGCATGATTACTGAATTAGCTAAAGGCAAAACTCTAGAGGAAGCAAAGAAAATAACTAGAGACGACATAAAAGACGCTTTAGATGGCCTCCCACTAATAAAAGTCCATTGTTCAAATTTATCAGCAGATGGCTTAAAGAAAGCAATAGAGGATTACGAAACCAAGAAAGGTAAAAGATGAACCCATATCAGATATTACCTAAAAAAGAAGTTTTAGAAATTTAAATGGTGGGACACTGGATTCACTTATCCAGAAAGTCTGACATAATATCAGATTGTGTCCACGTAAGAAATTCTTTTCTCACTTTTCTCACCTCCATAATAATAAAGAGGAACAATATACAATAATGGACTTCTGTTTATAAGGCTTTTGGAATTACTTTGCAATTTCAAAGCTTAGAAAATCTACAGGTTTCATATTGCTATTGTGTAATTTACTGGGATAAACTGAGAAATTATCAATAATGCTCTTTTATCTGAAGAAGCAGTGCTTCATTATGGCAAAAACAAAAGGGACACATTACGTGGACTATAAAAATAAGATAATTTTATAAATCACTGCAATAACCTCATCTATACGATGCACCTATTACTCATTATAATCCTAGCAACCTTTATAGACAGCTTGACCGGGCTTGCAGGTATATTCACCTTATGGATGAAGCCTAAGCTATTCAAAAAGATATTGATGAGTTTAGTCGCATTCTCAACAGGCGCTTTATTAAGCGGAGCCTTTTTCCATCTAATCCCTGAATCATTGGATAAACTAACTCCAATAGCTGCATTTACCTATGTAATGATAGGATTTGCTACCTTCTTCTTGATAGAAAGATTCTTACACTGGCATCACTGTCACGACGGCAAATGTGATGTCCATCCTGTAAGTTATCTGATCTTAGTTGGAGACGGAATCCATAATATAATAGATGGAATAATTATAGGGGTAAGCTTTTTTGTTAGTATCCCGTTTGGCATAATCACAACACTTCTTATCATAGGCCACGAAGTTCCACAGGAACTCGGCAATTTTGGTGTTTTAGTCTACAGCGGATGGACCAAGAAAAAATCATTGATTTACAATCTAATTGCTCAATCCACATGCATTCTTGGAGGCATAATAAGCTACTTCCTATCTACCTCTATTGAAGGTATAGTTCCATTTATCCTCCCATTTGCAGCAGGTGGCTTTATCTATATAGCAGCATCTGACTTAGTTCCAGAGCTGCACAAAGAACCTGACCTTAAAAAATCTCTAATATCTTTTAGCTTTTTCATAATCGGCATATTATTCATGCTCGCAATAAAATTCATAGCAGAAGGCTGATTCAATCAGATTAGCCATAGGCCATCTTTAGAACTAAAACACTGCCTACAATAACTAAAGTGATAGTGTTTGTGCAAACATCAAAGGCAAATCCTTAATAAGAATTCCATAAGCTAGCCATAATGAACTCCCTACACAGTTTAATATATACATCCATAACGAAATATCTTTAGTTTCTTTAAGCTTCCAGCTTTTGATCAGCTGAGGCAATCCTGCAACAGTTGTAAATGTAGCAGCAGTTAATCCCGAGATAACAATTGGATCCATAGTGCCGATTAATCTCTTGTCTTATTTAAATACATTTGTTTTTAGAGTAATCTTTAAAAACAAACATCATTTCTTAACAGCTTATGAAAGATAATTCAATCTACACATTGCAGGCAGGGGAAAAGCTCAACAAGGCAAAATTCCTTGAATACTTTGAGAAAAAAGTACGTAAGACTATACGAACAAATAACCTCATAGGCAAAAAGGACAAGATCCTAGTAGCTTGCTCAGGGGGCAAAGATTCAACAACTGTTTTGTACCTATTAAACAAGATAACAAAAGAAAACAAACAAATAAATGTAGAAGCAATCCACATAGACCCCTCAATAGGAACCTACAGCGAGATAAACAAAAAGAACTTAATAAGATTCTGCAAAGAGCAAAAAATAAAACTTCACTTATCTTCTTTTAGGGAAGAATTCAGCTATTCTCTGTGTTACATTAAATCATTGCTTCAAAAGAAAGGGATTAAATGGAAATCATGCACAATCTGCGGAATCTTAAGAAGATACATATTAAACAAAAAAGCAAAGCAATTAAAAGCAACTAAGCTGGTAACAGGCCATAACTTAGATGATGAAGCCCAAAATATAATAATGAACATATTCCAGAATCACGTCGAAATCTTGCCTAGGTTAGGCCCAATTACAGGATTAAAAGAGCAAAAAGGATTTATTCCAAGAATAAAGCCATTATATTTCTGCACAGAAGAAGAAACAAGACTCTACTCAAAACTAAATAATTTCCCAGTAAAATACGAAAAATGCCCCTGCAGAGAAGAAGCATACAGGAAAGAGATTGCAGATATGCTCAACCAATTCGAAAAACACCACAAAGCCACAAAAACAGGAATTATACAATCATTCCTAAAAATACTTCCAACATTAAAAAAAGCAGACAAGGGAAAAGCTTCTATATGCAAGAAATGTAAAGAACCTAGTTCAGGAAATATCTGTAACACTTGTAAGATTGTAGAATTACTCAAATCTTCTTAACCAGTTCTTCAACTATTTCAACATCATTCAGCACAAACAGATGAACTCCTGGAGAACCATACTCCTTCAACTTGCTAATCATAGAAACAGTATACTTAATCCCAAACTCATGAGCTGATTTATCATCTGAATCATCTTTAAGCCCTTCTTTCAGTTCATCAGCAACTTTTAATCCAAAAAACTTCTCAACACTTTCAGCCTGTTTGTAATTAACTAAAGGACGAATACCAGGGATTACAGGTAATTTAATCCCATTCTTACGAAGATTCTCAACATAATTTTTATATTCTTCAAAAGAAAAGATCATCTGTGTAATAATCACTTCAGCTCCAACTTCAATCTTAGCTTTTATATGCTTAACCTCTTCCTCAACAGGATCCTCAGGATGCCCTGCTACTATAACGCAAAAATTAGTCTTAACTCCTTCTCTAAAATCACCTTTATCTATATTTTTACGTGGAATATACCGCCCTTTATTCAGATCAGATATCTGCTTAACAAGCAGATAAGCATACTTATAATCTCCATCCCACTTCTCGTCTTTAGCGCCAGCAGGAGGATCTCCGCGCAAAGCAAGAACATTGTTTATATCGAAATAATATAGGTCCATAATATCATTCTCAATCTCTGCTTTTGTTCTCTCTCTACATACAAAATGAGATATAGGTATTATTCCATTCTCTTTCGCAAACACAGATATAGGCAAAGTCCCTCCGCGAAGGCTCCCACCAGCTCCTTTTGTGATACTCACAAAATCAACCTTCCCCTTAAGGCTTTTAATCTTGCCAAGAATTTCTTCCTTTCCCTCACCATTTCTAGGCGGAACTAACTCTACAGAAATCGTAAACTTCTTCTCTTTCAGTATATCAGTTATTTTTTTCATTGTTAATAAATTATGGAATAATTTACTTAACTAGGAAAAATTTTTAATTGTTTATAAAGTTTATAACTTTACTAAACTCAAGAAGATTTCACTATCTTAATAAATTTATGAAATTTTCTTGTTTTTCCGTTTTATCAGTTCATTTATTATCTTAACAGCTGATAAAGCATCCTTCCCATAAGCTGCCTTTATCTGTGAAGCATAATCATCTGTAACAACAGCGCCTCCAACTATCACAGGCACATTGATATTCTTTAACCTTAATTCCTTTATAACATTTTCCATTTCCATAACTGTAGTTGTCATCAAAGCAGATAAAGCAACAATATCCGGCTTCTTATCAACAACCTCCTCAATTATCTTTTTGGTCTTTACATTAGCCCCCAGATCAATCACATTATAATTATGGCTCTCTAACAAAGCAATCACAATATTCTTTCCAATATCATGTATATCATTCTCAACAGTTGCAAAAAGAACAGTCCCTTTCTCTTTGCCGCCCTCAAGAATAAGCGCTTTCTTCAGCCTTGAAAAAGCCTTTTTCATAGCCTCAGCAGACAAAAGCACATTAGGTAAAAAATACTCTTTACAGTTAAACTTCTTTCCAACCTCATGCAAAGCATCGATCAATATGTCATTTATCTTCATAGCCTTTAGTTCTTTTAATGCACTGTCTATGATCGAGACAATATTATCTTTATCCCCTAATAAGATAGCATGATATAGTTTCTTCTCAGAAGACAAATTCTTATAATCCTCTTTCTTTGCCTTCTTTACATCAATTGAAATATCAGTCTCTTCCTGAAGTATATTATCTAGTGGATTTAATATAGCCAGGTCCAGCCCAACTTGATGAGCCTTAGTAAAAAACTTAGAGTTGATCTCCCTTCTATTAGGCAGCCCATGCGAGATATTGCTTACACCTAATATGGTCTTATATCCTAATTTCTTAATCTCGTTTACAGCCTCAAGTATTATCTTTTCATTCTCTGGATTTGTAGCAATCGTCAGTACTAAACTATCAACAATAATATCCTCTTTCTTAATTCCAATCTTCAAAGCCCTGTCAATTATCTTCTTTGCAATCTCTATTCTTTTCTCCACAGTTTTAGGAATCCCAGATTCATCTAAACAAAGCGCAATAATAGCAGCACCATACTTCTTAGCCAATGGCAGCACAGATTGTAAACTTTTTTCAGAGCCATGCACAGAATTTATCAAACATTTTCCATCACATCTCTTCAAAGCTTCTTCCAAGGCAGCAGCATTAGACGTATCTATTACTAAAGGAATATTAACAACATTCTGCGCATCTTCAATTGCTTTAGGCAATATCTTAGTTTCATCACCACCAGCAACACCTACATTGATATCAAGCAAAGAAGCTCCTTCCTCAGCCTGCTGCACAGCCTGATTTCTTATATAATCAGTCTTTCCCTCTTTTATCTCAGAAATAAAATTCTTCCTGTTAGTCGGATTTATCCTTTCTCCAACAATCAAAGTAGGTCTAACCGTCAATGTTTTTGTCCTTGAACAAAGTTTAGTCTCAAGTTTAATCTCACGCTTTACAGGCTTTAATTTCTTAACTCTAGAGCAAATCTCTTTGATAAAATCAGGGTTTGTCCCGCAACATCCGCCTACAATATTAGCACCTAACTTAACAAACTTCTCAGCATAATCAGCAAATCTCGAAATATGATAATCCCACACTGTCTCTTTACCCACTAGCTTTGGCAGCCCCGCATTTGGCTCTAGCATTATTGGCTTGTTTGTATTCTTAACAATAATCTTAGCAGTTTCATACATACCTTCTGGCCCATCTGAACAATTAACTCCGATAATATCAGCCCCCAAGGTATCAGCAATAACAACATAAGTTTCAACATCTGTTCCAGTAGTTGTTCTTCCATCCTGTATTGTCATTGAGCTTATCACAGGCCCTGAAAAAACCTCTTTAGCAGCAATAAGAGCAGCCTTTAATTCCTTAATATCAGATATGGTCTCAATAATCAGCAGATCAGCATCAGCCAAAGCAGAGATCTGCTCTTTATACACAGAATATGCATTATCAAAACTTAACTTGCCTAATGGCTCGATAAACTCCCCTAAGGGTCCAACATCCCCTACTACAAAACAATTAGGACAAGCTTCACGAGCATTCTTAACAGCAGCTTTATTTATCTCTTTAATTTTATCCTGTAATCCATACTTCTCTAATTTTAATCTATGCGCTCCAAAAGTATTAGTAATAACTAAATCAGCTCCAGCATCAGCATATGCCTTATGAACCTTCTTAACAATCTCAGGATTAGATATGTTTAACTCATCAGGACATCCTTTTGTAAATCCATACTTCTGCAGCATAGTGCCCATAGCTCCATCTATTACAAACACTCTATCTTTCAATTCCTGCAAAATCTTATCGTTAGTCATAATATAGTCTAACCTCTATCCATTTATTAACTTTTCTTAGAATATGTATTTAAAAATGTTATTGAGTATATTATTCCAATGAGAATAATCATTAAACTATCTTATTCCAATTACATTTTACTGGCTGTCTATTGACTCACTAATCTTCTTTTTCAATTGGATAAATTTCTCATCAAACTTTATATCTTTTCTTCTTGGTCTTGGGAAACTGATTACAAACTCTTTTGTAAGATGTTTGTCTTGTATTAATAAGGTCCTATCAGACAAAAAGATAGCCTCTTCAATTGAATGAGTCACAAACAGAATTGTCTTTTTCTGCTCGTGCCATATCTTTAGCAGCCATTGCTGCATTTTTTCCCTATTATATACATCTAGAGCACCATACGGCTCATCCATAAGGATAAGTTCAGGATTTGCTGCTAATGTCCTTGCTAGCGCTACTCTTTGGACTTGCCCACCAGATAGCTCAAAGGGGTATTTATTCTTCTTATCCTCTAAAGAAGTCACCTTTAAGAAATGATCAACTAACTTAGTATCCTTTAGGCCAAAACATATATTATTCCTTACATTAAGCCACGGAAACACAGCATAATTTTGAAAAACAAATCCTATCTCATCTGGCTTATCAATCCCCCCTTTATAATCAATAAACCCTGCAATCGCATTTAGTAATGTAGTTTTGCCACAACCAGACTTGCCTACTATAGACACAAATTCTCCTTTTTTCAATTCTAGCCTCAAATTCTCAATCACTAAATAACCACCATATCTCACATTCAGGTCTTTAATCACTAAGCTGTTCAAATCTTCTCTATCCATGGTAATGTCCTCCTAATCATCCTAATAAAGATAAAATCAGTTAATGCTCCAAGCAAACCTAATAGGATCAAGCCTACAATCATCTTATCGATTCTATAAGCCAAATGTGATACAGATATTAGATAGCCTATTCCACTAGATGCTCCTGCTAGTTCAGACACAAATACCATAATAAATGCTATTGCAATTCCATTTCTAATGCCTGCTACTATAAATGGAAGGGAAGCAGGCAATATCACTCTAAACCATTTTGTTATGATTGATTTTGTCAATAATGAACTAGATTGTAAGTAATGAACTGGAATCCTAGAAGAGCCAATATGTGTATTGATCCATACCGGAAAAAACACTGCAAAGCTAATGGAAAATAATTTTGCTCCTTCCCCAATCCCAAACCACGCAATAACTAATGGAATTATCGCAACAGCCGGAAAAGACCTAAAAATCTGGAGTAAAGGGCTAAACGACTTATCATAGAGATTATTTCTTCCAGTCAATAACCCTATTATAATTCCTGCAACACTTCCCATCAACAGTCCAAATAAAACCCTCCATATGCTGGATTTGATATGCAGGATAATCTCCCCGCTTCTTAATAGCTCAGTAAAAGACAGAAATACCTTTGTTGGCGGAGGAAACAAAGAACTATTTACTAAACCGCTGTTTGATAGAATCTGCAATAAACTAATAAATACTAAAAGGGGTAATAAAAAATAAATTCTTTTTATGTTTTTGAGCAGCATTTTCCATTTTTATATTGTAACATACTCTAGTTTGATATCTTTTAATGGCTCAGAGTAGATATATTCCCTAAAATCAGGTATTTTTGTATCAGCAGCTACTTTCCCTGTTTCTATCGCCCATTGTGCTTCTTCAGTTAAATACCTTAAAAGCAGCTCATTAAGAGCAGGCCTGAACACAAAATTACCCCAAATAGCTTCAACAGTATCTCTATCCTGCTTCGTGTCTCTTGCCACAATTGATATAGCTTCTTGAGGATTTTTTTCTATAAACTCAGATGATTTTACCAGGCTGATCAATAACTTTCTCACAACGAGTGGATTTTTTTCAACCCATTCCCTATCTGCATTTAGTACATACAATTCAGAGTAAAGTAAATCATCTTTAAAGGTAATTGCATCTTCCCCTAATTTCTGTTCTGCAAAAAAAGCAAAAGGATCAAAGATTGCTATAGCATCTACTGTGCCGCTTTTTAAAGCCATAGGCATATCCTCTGGGTTTTGGCTGATTATTTCAACATCTTTAATTCCATATTTTTTTAAAAAATTATATGTATAAAATTCAGGTCCCCCGCCAAAAGACGTAGCTAATTTTCTCTTTTTAGCCTTGAAATATTCAGTCGGAGTGTCCAGACCTTCTTGCTTTCTTGCTACAACCCTCACCTCATTTATAGTTCTCTCCACCATTTGTGCAAGAATATAATATTCATTGCCTTGCAATGATGAATATGTAACTGGTACCTCGCCGCTCACTGCCATATCAAGGGATCCTGCTAAGAAAGCTTGTAAAGCAAATTTACCTCCTGTAAATTCAACTAATTCTATATTTAATCCTTGTTCTTCAAAAAAGCCCTTTTCTCTAGCAATCAGCATAAGCGCATTTGGAAGGCCAACTTGTACCCCAATAGTTATTGGTTTGTTTTCCAATACAACATTTCCAGTAATCTTATTAGTATTACATCCACTGATAATTACAATTATAAATATACTCCATAAAAGATATTTCTTCATATTCTACCACCCTAATTTACTTGAAATCAACATTTAATATATAAAAACTAGGTGTCCAATAGTTGGACTACTCAAAGAAAGATTTAAATACGACAACATATTCCAATATCCTATGGATATATCAATCTTAGAAAAAATAGGCTTAAGCAAAGCAGAAACCAAAGTATATCTTGCTTTATTAAATCTGGGTTCAGTTCCATCTGGAAAAATAGTGGGAGAAACAAACTTAAGAAAATCAACAGTCTATGAAAGTATTAAAAGGCTGCAAAATAAAGGGTTAGTCTCTTACATTATAAAAAAAGGGATGAAATATTTCGAAGCTGCAGATCCTAATAGGATTATCGATTTTATTGAAGAGCAGGAAAGAAGATTGAAACAAACAAAAAAAGAAGCCAATAACTTAATACCTCAATTAAAAGAAGGGCTGGATATCTTAAAACCTCAGGCAGAAGCACATGTTTTGGTCGGAATTGAAGGTTTTAAAACAATGAGAAGAGATGCATTAAGAAACTCCGCAGGAGATCATATGCTTATTGGTGCAATTGGCAGGGAATATGAAGTAATACCTGGATTCTTTAAAGAGTGGAACAAACAAAGGCAAAAAAAGAAGATTCAATTTAAGATACTTCACAAAGAAAGTGCGAGAGAACATATCATGTCCAATCCAGGATTTATGGGTAAGTACTTCAAAACAAAATTTCTTCCTGAGGAATTAGAGAGCCCAGCAGTCATTAACATTTATGGAGATAGAGTTGTAAATGTTTTATGGAAAAAGGGGTATCCTATCTTATTCTTATTAATAAACAAAGAAATTGCAGATTCATATAGAAAATATTTTGATTATCTATGGAAAATTGCTAAAGAATAATTCACATCAGAATAACTTACCTTGCTTAAAGTTTTCCAATAGCCTCTAACAACTCCCTGTGTCCTTCTATAAGGTTATTAAACTTTCTTAATTCTTCTTCAACAATCTTATACTTTTCCTTATCTTTTAAATTCCTTGATTTTGCCATTTTTTATCCACTCCTTGATTTCTTCATCAGTATAGTAGTTTTCCCTAACGCCCTGCATGGGCCTTGCATACTGGGGGTCATCTTTGATTCCAAACTTTCCTTTATTTGCTTTTATGAAGTATTTTGTAGTGATAAAAGCTGTTCTTCTGTTTCCGCTTGCAAAGGCATGCTCTTGTACAAGTCCCTTAAAGAGGCAAACAGCCTTATCATAAATATCCCCTTCAGTTTCCTTGCATCGATTTATTATATTTGAAATAATTCCTGGCTTTAAAACTTGAGCTTTATCCGCTTTCTTAACTTTAATCATATTAAGTACTAGGATATTATATTCGATGATTTGTTCGGCTATAGGGTATATAATATTATCTTCCATTAGAATTATATTATGTGCATATTAATATAAATCTTTTGTTTTAAGCTTCACATCAGAATAAACTTCTCTAAGTCCATTGTCCTGCTCTTTTCGACCATATCTACAAAGTATTTATGCACCCTTAAATCCTTAGTCAATTCAGGGTGAAAAGTAGACGCTAGTAATCTTCCTTTCTGCTCGATAAAGACAGGATTTCCCTCAAACTCAGAGAGTATCTTGCATCCATCATGAACACCACTTATCACAGGCGCTCTTATGAAAATACCCCTAAATGGCTTATCAAAAATATTCAATTCAGCCTCAAAGCTGTCTACTTGTCGGCCATATTCATTCCTCTTTACAGAAATATCCATCAGCCCTAATTTGATCTGCTTGCTCCCTACAATCTCCTTAGCTAATAATATAGCCCCCGCACAAGTTCCATAAATTGGCATTCCCTGCTCATATCTAAACTTGATAGCCTTATCAAGTCCATATTCTTTCATAAGTTTTCCAATAGTAGTTGATTCACCGCCTGGAATGATCAATCCATTGATCTCATCCAGATCATGTGGCAGCTTGACTAGAACAACATCAACTTCGCACTTCTTAAGTGCTTCAACATGCTCTTTTACAGAACCTTGTAAAGCAAGTACTCCTATCTTCATAAGGATTACCAACCCCTATCTGCCATCTTAACATCTAGCTTAGAAATCTCTAGCCCAGGCATAGCTTCACCTAAACCTTCAGAAGCCTTTGCAATTATCTTAGCATCATTAAAATGAGTAGTAGCTTGCACTATCGCATGGGCTCTTGCTTTTGGATCCTTGCTCTTAAATATCCCAGACCCTACAAAAACACCATCTACACCTAACTGCATGCACAAAGCAGCATCAGCAGGAGTTGCAATTCCGCCTGCAGCAAAATTCACAACAGGCAATCTCCTTAACTTTCTTACTTCCTCAACTAATCTTAAAGGAACCCTGCATTCATCAGCAACCCTTCTTAGATTAGAATCTTTCAGAGAAGCTATCTCTTCATTTACAGTCCTTATATGCCTTACAGCCTCTACAATATTGCCCGTGCCAGCTTCTCCTTTTGTTCTTATCATAGCAGCACCTTCATTGATACGCCTTAAAGCCTCGCCCAGATTAGTGCATCCGCATACAAAAGGAACATTAAACTTATGCTTGTCAACATGAAATTTATTATCTGCAGGAGTCAATACCTCAGATTCATCAATATAATCAACACCTAATGCTTCTAGAATTTGTGCTTCAACAAAATGTCCTATCCTGCACTTAGCCATAACAGGTATTGTAACAGCTGCCATTATCTCTTTTATCTTAGAAGGATCAGACATACGGGCAACTCCGCCCTGAGCTCTTATATCAGAAGGAACTCTTTCAAGAGCCATAACAGCAACAGCACCTGCCTTTTCAGCTATCTTAGCCTGCTCTGCATCAACAACATCCATTATGACGCCGCCTTTTAGCATCTCAGCTAATCCCTTTTTCAAAGCAAATGTCCCTTTCTCTAGTTTTTTATCCATTCTTACCACACAACCCTCCTTCAGAATTCCTTAGCTATTTATAAATCTTATCCCTTTTGTTGTGAACAGTATGATTGGAAATCTCCTTTAGAAGAATTCTCTTGAAAATTCTCTCAACCTCTTTACCAATTCAGTATCTTGGATATTCATCACTTCCCGTCCTAATTTCTGTTGTGCAACAATTGGATCTACCTTTGGTGTGTAATCCCATTTTTGAGAAGCATAATATCTAGCACGTTCTCTATCTTGCATTACACCTGCCACAGCTAAATCTGCTTCAAACAATCCTTCAGGGATATATAATCCCTTATTTTTTTTGAATACTCTTAAGTGAAATGGTTCTCCTTTACTACTTGATCTATCAGTTCTGTCTAGTACCATATCCAATCCAACTAGTTTAGGATCAAATCCCAAGAAAAAGTTCTGTTCTCCATCATCAATTAAATGCCCTTTTTCTTTTATTAAATTATAGACGAGGGCTTTAAATCTAAAATTCTCTCTAAATCCAAGACTACATTTATCTATGAACACATCTATTCCACTTTGAATTTCTGGAGGTACTATTTTCATAGCATCCCCCCAATAATCTACCACGCTCAACCATTGAACTGGATATACTCTTCTCTGTCCATCTGGCGGTCCATCTTTTCCCTCTGGTGTAAAATCACGGAAACCAAATCCTACTGGAAACTCAACTCCTTCGTTTCTATCTACTAAAAATGGAGCTCCATGCTCATACTGTAAGTTAACTTGAACTTGAGTACCAGCACCAATTCCTCTAGAAATTATTGTTTCTCCCCCTGAACCAGGATAATAAGTTAATAAATCTAAATTAGTAGGATTTATAACTTGCCTTAGTTGATCCCATCTTCTTTCTGCATCAGGACTCCAACATTGACTTTCATACTCACCCAAAGGTATACCTTTCTTTGTTTCTGACATTCTTTTTAGGAAAACTTAAACATTTATAAATCTTGCTATTAAGTTACTATTATACAGTAAGAAAATTATTATTAAATAAAAAAGATATAGCTACTTCTTCTTGCATATGAACATACAATGGTCCATCTGGAAAGGCTCTAATGTCCTGCTGTCAACTATACTCATCTCTTTTTCAAGCTTCTGTCTTATTTCAGCAAATATCTGCCTTGGTCTTTTAGTAACATCTATTGACCTGGCTTTGATAGCCAATAACCCATATCCCTCTTTCTTCAGGAACATATTCACATTCTTCAAAAATATCTCAACCTGGCTTCTCTGCGCAATATCTTGATAGATAACATCAACCTGGCATACCCTATCAACAAAACTGTCTGGCTTGTTTGCATCAGCTAATATAGGGGCAATATTCTTTCTCTCTTCACACACAAAAACAATATCCCTTACCATCCTTGGTGCAAAATCAAGAGCAAAAACAAAACCATTAGAACCGACAATATCAGAAACATGCGAAACAGTTGTACCGCTGGAGCATCCAAGATACAATATCACATCATTCTTCCTTATGAAAACATTTGGGCTTCCTTTTAATATTGTAGCAGCAAGTTTAGATTTACTAGCATTCCACTCTCTATATTCAACCCCGTCTGCTTTGACTAATCTTTCGCCATATACAGTCTTTCCAGGAGTCAGATTTATAGTATATAATCTGCCTTTACTGTCTTCATAAACCTCAAAGATCTTTGATTTCTTCATTTAATCCCCTGCAAATGTATAATCCAATCCATACTTCTCTTTTAAAAACTTAACAAATTCTTTCTGTTGCTCTATATCTTCTTTATCTGTTTTTGGTTTTGGCTTATCCTTATAAAATTCATCCCATGCTTTATCAAACACTTCTATTCTTTCTTTGAATATTGTTTTAATCTCTTCCTCTTTCATCGAAACTTCTCCTCTAGTTCTTTTATCAGTTTATCGCCTATAAGCTCTCCTTTAAAGTAATCCACCTTAACAGCTATAGCTATCTTATCCGCCAATGCTCGCGCTATCTTTCCTTGTTTTTGCCTTGGAGAGTGGTTAATCAATGGATGATCATGCAGGAACCCAAATCGAGGCGGCCTCGCTCCAGTTTTCATATGCCTAAACAAAGCCTTCTCAGCACCTAATAACTGTATCGTAGAAGCAGGAAAATCCATCAGTTTTCTTAAAGAGCCAGATTGCGCAATTAGTTTTGCTCCAATCACAGCACCAGTTATTGCAAGCATATTAGGACATACCTTTTTCATCATCCTCTCTAGATATTCTTCTTGTTTTTCCCGAAGTAAATAAAGATTGTCAACCTCTTTGGCTAGGTTCAATATATGCTCTACATCTTCTTTAGACAGCTCAGCTCCCATAGATTCTTCTTCACTAACCTTAATCTCTTTCAAAAGTTCTTGTTTGCTTTTTCCTAAAACCAGCTCTACAAACTTCTTCTGATCCTCTACAAAATCCTCAAATTCAGGATTATAATAAGCATACCATTCTCTTAATCTTCTTATATTCAGGCTTATTGACTTATTCACTTCATCAATATTGTTTATTGTCTGTATGATAAGCAGATCATCCTTTACAGACGCTTTTACATCCCGTCTTGTAATCATAATATTCTTAAGATAAAACTCATCAAAAAACTCCTTATTCTTAAAAAACAGCAATACCTTATCAAGCTCTTTTCCCTCTGGCTTCTTCAGGCCGCTGTACTTCTTTGAAAACTCCCCTTCAACCAAAGCCCTCTCCCTATACTGTTCGATATTTTTAAACATTTTCTTATCTAATACACTAAAATGTTCATTAAATATAAACGTTCCAGCCACATTCGAAAATATATACTTGTTGTGCATATGATAAACAAATAATAATGGCTTTTTAAATCTTTATATTTTGCCTTACATAATCTAGCTATATTTAAAAAGAAAAGTTCATTCTTCTCCTTTATGGATTGCACAACATCATCTGCACTAAAAACACTAGCTGAAACTCTTATCAAAAAGGCAAAAGAACTAAAATGGTCTGCTGATAAGCCATGGGAAAGGCAGAGCTGGGTTGATTATGCTAAAGAAACTAATGCATTAAGGGATGAAGCAGGGTTATTCGAATCAAGATTTGAGGATTATTCTGATTCCCTCTATTGGTTAGGATCCATTATGTCTGAATTAGTTTGTGAACATGGGAATGATGGTGATGACAAAGTTAGGAAGGCTAAACGTTCATTTGATTATGTTATTGAACAGATGAAGGAGTTTAATGAACAAAGAAGAAGAATATTCTCATTATTAAATATTTATAATGAACCTGGCAGTGATATGCCTTATAGTGAGATAGATCCAATAGCTATGGAACGTATTGTATGGATTCATGCCCTTGAGTTAGAATTTAGCCATGATACTAGGAACTATATAGCCAATTTAGCCACTCTTTGCCCAGAGAACATAGGAAAGTTTGACCTAAAAAAGATTTCTGCTACCGGGGACCATATAATTGCTGTTTCAAGGGGTATTTTAGACAGCCTATATCCTATTTTAGTTGAACAATCCGATTTTAAGGCAGGTATTGTTTCTGTTCTTTCTGAATTTTTTAATAGAAGGTATAATCGGCATCCCAATAAACTTGAAATTGTATATGAAAATCTTCGTTCTGACCAAAGGGGTGACATTACAGGTGGGGCATACTCATTATATAGGGTTTTTTATAATTTAGTGAACAATGCTATGAAAAGAGGCAATGCAAGCAGAGTAAAGATTCTGGCCTCTGATGGCATTTTGGATCATGTTGATGCAGTTAAACTGCAAGTTATGGATAATGGAACAGGCCTTCCTGATGCTGATGATGTTTTTGAGTGGGGCATTAGCTATTCAGGGGGAACAGGATTAGGTCTTGCCATGGCAAGAAGAATAATTCAAGACCACCATGGAAAACTAACAGCTATATCTCATTATACTGATCCTGCTTACAATGGAGCTTGTTTTGAAGTTGTTTTGCCAAAAAGACAGAGTGAAGGATATTTATCTCCTTCTAGAAAACTATAATCAAAGAGAAGATTAATAAATGTTAGTTGTATTACAGTATTAAAATGATCCTAATATACATAACAGCTAAAGACAAAGCAGAAGCAAAAAAGATTTCAAAACATCTTTTAGAAAAAAAACTAGTTGCCTGTATCAACATCTTCCCAATAGAAAGCATGTACTGGTGGAAAGGCAAGATAGAAGAAGGTAATGAAGTTGTAATAATAGCAAAAACCAAGGAAGAAAACTACAATAAAGTAAAAGAAGAAGTAAAAAAGATACATTCCTACTCTGTGCCCTGCATTCTAAAGATAAAGGCAGATGCTAATGAAGAATATCAAAAATGGATTGAAAAAGAGACTTCTTAAACAAAACCTTTTTAATAAACGGCAAATTAACGCCTGCTAGGATAATATGGTAAAAATCACAATAAATAGTGAAAAATGCAAGGAATGCGGATTTTGTATTACAGCTTGCCCTATAAAAAATATCAGGCTCTCTTCAAACCTAAACAAAAAAGGCTATCATTACGCAGAAATCATAGATGTAAGCAAATGCACAGGTTGCGGTCTATGTTACCAGATGTGCCCTGATTTGTGCATAGAAATTGAGAAATAATCAACATAAAATGTCCAACAAAAAAGTCATAATGAAGGGCAATGAAGTTATTGTAGAAGCTGCTTTAAACGCAGGCTGCAAATTCTATGCAGGCTATCCAATCACTCCACAAAACGAAATTCCAGAATACATGTCTAAAAGGGCACCTGCATTTAACTCAATCTTTATACAGGCAGAAGCAGAACTCTCTGCAATAAACATGCTTTTCGGTGCATCTGCAGTAGGCGCAAGATGTATGACTTCATCCAGCTCACCAGGCATTGCATTAAAGCAGGAAGGCATTTCATACATAGCAGCAGGAGAGCTTCCATGCGTCATAGTAAATATAGTCAGAGGAGGTCCTGGCTTAGGAAACATAAAAGCAGCCCAGTCAGATTACTTCCAGGCAACTAAAGGCGGCGGCCATGGAGATTATCATATGATTGTGATAACCCCCCATACAGTTCAGGAACTATATGATTTAACAATGAAATCATTCGATTACGCTGACTACTATAGAAATCCAGTTATGATTTTAGGAGATGGCATTTTAGGCCAGATGTTCGAGCCAGTTGAACTTACGCCATACAAGCCAATACTTCAACTTCCACCAAAAGACTTTGCATTGACAGGCTGCAAAGGCAGAGAACCAAGAGTAGTCAAGACCTTATTCTTATACCCTAATGATTCATTGATGAAACATAATATTCACTTGGATGAAAAATACAAAAAGATACAGAAAGAACTCACTTTAGTAGAAGAATACAAAACAGAAGACGCAGAAATAATCCTAGTAGCATATGGCATAACCGCAAGAATAGCAAAAGGCGCTATCGAACAGGCAAGAAAAGACAATATAAAAGTAGGATTGATACGTCCAATCACAGTCTGGCCATTCCCTTCTAAATCAATAGCAAAAGCATCAGAACACTGCAAGAAATTCATTTCAGTAGAGATGTCCAACGGCCAGATGGTAGAAGATGTAAAGCTTGCTCTATTCGGAAAATCAGGAATCAAGGTAGAGCATTTCGGAATTGGCGGCGGTTGGTATCCATCAAAAACTAATATTTATGATAAGATCAAAGAATCAGTAAAATAAACAATAAGATGAAATTCAAAAAACCAGAATCACACAAATCAGCAGTAACTCACTATTGTAGTGGCTGCGGCCATGGGATTGCCCATCGTTTAGTCGCAGAAGTCTTAGATGAACTAAACATCAGGGAAAAAACAATAGGCACAGCGCCGGTAGGCTGCGCAGTCTTATTATACAACTATTTCAATTGCGACATAATCGAATGTGCGCATGGAAGGCCTCCGGCAGTTGCAACAGCAATGAAGCGATTGATGCCAGATAACATAGTATTTACATATCAGGGAGATGGTGATTTAGCAGCTATCGGCACAACAGAAACAATCCACGCTGCAAACAGGGGAGAAAACTTCACAGTAATCTTTGTGAATAATGCAGTTTATGGTATGACTGGCGGCCAGATGGCCCCAACAACAATGCTCGGTCAAAAGACAACTACAACTCCATTCGGAAGAAGATCCGAAATAGAAGGCCATCCGATAAGAGTATGCGAACTATTGGCAACTCTAGACGGCACAACATACATAGAGCGTACAGCAGTAAACTCACCAAAAAACACATCAAAAGCAAAAGCAGCGATAAAAAAAGCATTCCAGTATCAACTTGAAAACAAAGGATTCACATTCGTAGAAATATTGTCACCATGTCCAACAAACTGGAAGTTAACTCCAAAAGATTCATTAGACTATGTTAATAAGATGCAGGAATACTTCCCATTAGGAGTTTTTAAAGATAAATTACAATAGTACAAAAAATCAAACTAACATGAAAGAAGAAAAAATAATGATAGCAGGCTTTGGCGGGCAGGGAATAATCCTTGCAGGAAACGTTATAGCTCAGGCAGCATTAGCTGAAAACAAGAAAGTAGCTGCAATGGTAAGCTATGGTGCAGAAGTTCGTGGAGGAACAGCCACATGTACAGTAATAATATCTGATGAAGAGATTGCTTCCCCTGTAGTTGAAAACCCGACAAGCGCAATAATTCTAAACCAGCCTTCTCTAGATAAATTTGAAGATGACCTTGTAAAAGGCGGATTGATAGTCCTGAACAGCTCTTTAGTGCAAAGGGAAGTTATAAGAAAAGACCTTGAAGTTCTAAAGGTGCCAGCAACAGGATTGGCAAACGAACTTGGAAATCCAAAAGTAGCTAATTTAATATTGATAGGGGCATTCATAAAAAAAACTAAAATTCTGGACATAAACAAAGTCCTGGAAATTATCCCTCAGTCTTTTCCAAAGCATAAGCAGGATGTTGTTGAAATCAACAAAAAAGCTTTATTGAAAGGCGCTGAGTTAGTATAAAAAATCCAGCTGATCCGACCTTACTGTTATCTCAGAAGGAAACTTCTTATGAATCCTAATATCTGATTTTTTATCCTCTTTCTTCTCCGATACTTTAGCCGCATCAATACTTTTACTAGAACCCTTAACCTGAGGATTCATCTCAATCCCTTTCTTAAAGTTGATATTTCCGCAGTTCATGCACTTGAAATAAGGCCCGTATTTTCCCTCAAATGTATCCAGCCACGAACCGCATACACACTTCATATCTTTTAATTCATCATCCTTATGCAAAGAACACACAGGAACTCCCTGCTTATTTTTAGTCACTCCAATCTTTCCGCAGAACGGGCAATTATCTATCCTAGATGATCCATAACGTTTTGGGATACGCATTTACTCACTCAGCTTGACAAGTTTATCCCATTCAGAATTAACATTCTCCTGTATTTTGTCTACAATGTGCTGGTTCTCTGGCTTAAGAAGATGCTTAAACCTTCCCTGTGTTTTTAAGAATTCAATTACAGGAACATCTTTAGCTGGCTTGTAAGTTAATTTATACTTACCATTCTCAACTTCATAAAGTGGCCAGAACTTTGTTTCGACAGCCAGCTTTGCAATCTCAACAGTCTTGTCCATAGGATATTTCCACCCTAATGTGCATGGCTGCAATACTAATAATACCTTTGGCCCTTTTATTGAAAAAGCCTTTTGTGCCTTGTTTGTAAGATCGATTATGTTGGATAATGATGCCTGTGCAACATAAGGTATATTATGTGCTACACATATCTTTGCAAAATCCTTTCTGAACTCCTGCTTTCCAGGTATCTTCTTTCCAGCTGGTGCTGTTGTTGTAGAAGCCCCATAAGGAGTAGCAGAACTTCTCTGTATTCCAGTATTCATATAAGCTTCATTATCATAACAGACATAAAGGAAATCATGCCCTCTCTCCAATGCGCCAGAAAGCGATTGTAGTCCTATATCATAAGTCCCACCATCTCCGCCAAAAGCAACAAACTGTATATCGTTCTTTATCTTTCCTCTTCTTTTTAGTGCATTATAAGCTGCCTCTACTCCAGATATTGTTGCTGCTGAGTTCTCAAAAGCAGAGTGTATAAATGGGATGTTCCATGAAGTAAATGGATAGATTGTTGTAGTAACTTCTAAGCACCCTGTTGCTGAAGCAGCTATCAATGGTTTATCAGTAGATGCTAATACTGCCCTAACTATTTGTGGAAATCCGCATCCAGAGCAGCTTCTATGCCCCGGTACTAATTTTTCAGTTTTTAGTTTTAATGCTAATTCTTTGTAGTTCATTCTTCTCTCAACCCTATATAATCATGATCTTTAAGTTTCCCGTCTAACAATCTATTAAACACGCCTATGATATCTTCAACAAATATATTTCTTCCCCCTAGTCCGAATACGCACGAATGTAATTTTCCAGTATATTTTACATCATATAATCCATTCTTTACCTCGCTATACAATGGAGGATTTGCTCCGAAAGAAACAGACCTGTCTAAAACAGCTATCTTCTTAACATGTTTTAATGCATCACTAACTTCTTTGTAAGGGAATGGCCTGAATAATCTTAATTTTAATAATCCTACTTTCTTGCCTTCTTTTCTCATTGCATCTATTGCTGTTTTTGTTGTTCCAGCTGTGGAATTCATCACAACAATTACAGCTTCAGCATCCTTCATCTCATATTCATCAAATAAGGGGTATTTTTTCTTTGTTATCTTGCCAAGTTCTTCTCCTATCTTGACAAATTCCTTTTTAGCTTCTTCCATCACAGGAATCTGCTGGCTTCTTGTCTCAAAATAATAATCCTGTAATTGTAATGGCCCGTGTGTAACTGGCTTTTTAATGTCGAGCAGCCCATAAGGATACTTATGCTCTCCAACAAACTTCTTTACACCCTCATCATCAAATATCTCAACATTCTCAACACCATGCGATGTTATGAATCCATCTTGGCATACCATAGCTGGAATCAATAATTTCTCAGCAAGCCTCACAGCAATAAGAGTATGCTCATAAACTTCCTGTGCATTTTCAGAGAATATCTGTATCCATCCAAGATCTCTAGTGCCCATTGAATCAGAATGATCGCAATGAATATTGATTGGCGCCGATAAGGCCCTATTTACAACTTCCATCACTATAGGTAATCTTAATCCTGCAGCTACTCCAACAATCTCCCACATCAAAGCAAGCCCTGCAGACGAAGTAGCAGTCATTACTCTTGCTCCAGCAGCAGATGCTCCCACGCAGCAAGACATTGCAGAATGCTCAGATTCTACCCTTACCAATTCAGTATCTACAATTCCATTAGCAACATAATTTGCAAAGTTCTGTGCAATTGCAGTCTGAGGAGTAATAGGATAAGCAGCCACTACATCAGGATTTATCTGCCTCATTGCCTCTGCAGCAGATTCAGCTCCAGTCATCGCTGTTGTTTTGCTCATTTTATGAACTTTGCCTCCTCTTCCATCTTTATACATTTGACAGGACAGACATTAGCGCAAATTCCGCATCCTTTGCAATAATCAAGATCAATCTCCCCTCTTTTACCATCTTCTTTTACACTTATACAATGCTCGGGGCAGAATACATCGCACATCATACAGTTTATGCATTTGCTTTCTTCAATCAATGGCCTGAAACTTCTCCAATCACCAGTCTTAAACTTTCTGGATGAGCCTGCTTCATCTATCAAGCCTCCAATCGGTATTTCTTTTGCTGATTTTAATCTGCTCATTTGACTGCCTCATAAGCCATGTCTATACCATTGATAGTAGCATTTGTTTTTTCTTCACCTAATTTCTTCAAAAACTTATCTTTGCAGCTTTTCTTTACTGCATCAAGTGGGATAGCATTTGTAAGTTTTACAAAAGCTCCAAGCATAGGCGTATTCGGAAGGTTCTTTCCAACAGTATCGATAGATATCTTAGTAGCATCTACAGTATATAATTTACCCTTATAATTTTTCAATTCTTTTCTTATATCATCAGCGCTTTTAGGCGTGTTTACGATTAAAATTCCCTTATCACTCATCCCTTCAGTAACATCAATAGATACCATCAAAGTTGGATCAATAACCATAACAACATCAGGGCTTATAACAGGGGCATAATTAGATATCGCCTTATCAGATATTCTTGCATAAGCTTTCATAGGAGCACCTGCTCTTTCAGGCCCATACTCTGGAAATGATTGTATATGTTTTCCCTCTCCAAGTGCAGACTCTGCAATGAACTGAGAAGCAGTTTTAGCCCCTTGACCCCCTCTTCCATGAATCCTTATTTCCAGTAATCCTTTTTCCATAGCCAAAGGGGAAAATCACTCATATAAAAATGTTTGGTTTAAAATCTTTAAAATCCTTATCGGCTCTGTAGAAAATGTAGATTAGCAGCATAAAGTCAAAACCAATCGGTTTTTGAATAGGGATGACAAAGGGGATGCTCCATACGGGAAAGGTCATCTATCCAATAAAAGAAGCTAGGTTTTGAAGCTGCTAATCCGAGCGTTAGCGAGATTTTCTACAGAGCCATCCTTATCAAAACGTTTATAAACATATAAAAATAAGAAAGACCCATGAAACTAAACCCAAGGAAAGATTTTAGGGATCTTGCAAGATTCAATAAGATAATGCTGATCTCAACCCAGCAGGGGTTTGGTTTTCTATTTGATAAAATAAAAGTGCCATTCAGAAAGAAAACCAAAATAGAAGAAAAAAATAATCCAAAAAGGCTTAGAAAAACCTTAGAAAAACTCGGCCCAACTTTTGTAAAGTTAGGTCAGATATTAAGCTTAAGGCCTGATTTGATTCCAAAAGAATATGTTAGGGAATTAAGTGATCTTCAGGATAAAGTACCTCCTTTTCCATACGATGAAGTTGAAAAAATAATCCAGGCAGAGCTTCACCACCCTATAATTGATTTATTTCAAAGTTTTAACAAAAAGCCAATAGCTTCTGCTTCTATCTCTCAGGTTCATAAGGCCAAACTAAAAGATGGCACCATAGTAGCAGTTAAAGTGCAAAGGCCAGCTGCAGAAGAGATAATGAAGATAGACATTGAAATAATGTTCTATCTGGCCAAGATTCTGGAAAGCCATTCTAAAGTAATGCAGAGATACAACCCTGTAAAAATTATAAAAGAATTTGAAGAATGGACAAAAAAAGAGCTTAATTTCAAAGTAGAAGCGCAAAACGCAAAAAGATTCTACAGGAATTTCAAAAATTCTGCTACAGTTAAAATACCTAAAATCTTCGATGAATACTCTACACAGAAAGTATTGGCTATGGAGTTTATAGACGGCATTCCATTGCACAGCCTGGACAAAGTTAAAGGCAAGAAGGGCTACAATATGAAAGAAATAATGAAAAATGGCTTTGATTCTATCCTAAACCAGATATTTATTCATGGTTTTTTTCATGCAGACCCTCATCCCGGAAACATATTGGTTCTTAAGGGAAACAAGATAGCTTGGATTGATTTCGGCATTGTAGGTACTTTCAATAAATACCTAAAGCAAAAGTCAATAGACTTATTGTATGGATTAGTTGAAGAAGACATAGATTCCATTACTGAAACATTCCTGGACATGGGGTTGATAAATGAAAAAAAGACAGATATAGACTTATTTAAAGAAGAAGTAAGGGACGCTGTTGAGCCATTGCAAAACAGCAAATTAAAAGACATCAAGATAAGCTATGTATTAGAATCTGTTTTGGATATAGCTTTAAAGCACCATGTTAAGATGCCGACAGACTTTGTCTTATCAGCAAAAACACTGCTTGAACTGGAAGGGATGGGCCTTGAATTTATCCCCTCATTTAAACTTGTAGATGCTACTAGGCCATTTTTAGAAAAATTGATAAAGAGAGAATTTAAAATTACCTATATGGCAAAGGATCTTATGAAAAATATGGCTAAATACAGTAGATTATTCAGGGAATTTCCAGATCAATTAAGCTCAGCTTTAAGAAAAATTCAAAAAGGAACAATAAAAGTAGATATCGAAGATACAGATGTAAAACGATTAGCAACAGACATCGATAAATCAAGTAATAGGATGACTTATGGCATGCTTATAGCTGCTTTCCTCATAACCGGCGCATTGTTAGTCAATGTAGGCAGCCCAATATTGTCAGGCTTTCCTTTATCCTCACTAATTTGTTTTGCATTGGCAGTAATCTTCGCATTAGTATTATTCGTATCGATAGAAAAAGAACAAAAATAGGCGAGGTGAATTTAAATGGCAGATATTATAAAAAAAGGCTTGCTTACAGCAATAGGCACAGCAAGCATAGCTGCTGAAAAAGCAGATAAGATCTTGAAAGAAGTAGTGAAAAAAGGGATTATAAGCACAAAGGATGCAAAAATCCTGGTAGGAAAATTAGCTAAAGAAGCAGAAGCAAGTAGCAAAAGATTGCAGAAGATCATTTCAGAAGAGATAACAAAACAAGCTAACAAAACAAAGCCAATGGTTAATAAGGGAAAAAAAACAGCCAAAAAAGCATTTTCTAAAGCGACAAAAAAAATAAGCTCAGCACAAAAAACAGCAGAAAAAAGAGGGAAAGGGATTGTAAAAAAAGCCGCAAAAAAGCTGAGAAAGTGATATGCCTTTAGCAGTAACTCATGTCTTATTGACAATCATTTTGTTAGATTTGTTTAGGGATTACATAATAAAAAAGAAAAGACTAATCCCTCTCCATTTTATATTTATTGGAGGCATAGCAGGGCTGATTCCAGATATAGACATACCTATTTTTTGGCTGTTGAATTTATTCAAGCTTAATATAACATGGTTCCACGGCACATTCACCCATCTTTTCCTGATACCCATTGCAATATTAGCCGCTTCATTAATAACTTATAGATATAATAAAAAGGCAGGCATATTACTGGGAATAATATCCTTCGGTTATGGCTTCCACATATTTTTAGACTTCCTGTTCTACGGATGCAACATCTCCCCTTTCTGGCCAATCATCACCCATAACTTTAACGGGTTATCGCACTATCTTAATATTCCTGGCTTAGAGCAGGGCCTTGATGCATTCATTCTGTTGGCATGGCTCTGGCACGAAGAAGTAAGGCATAAGATAAGTGATTTTATCTAACCAGCGTTCCCTTAAACTTCTTCCCTTTTAGAAATCTCTCTAAATTACCAATATCTTTCCCCACAATTGCGGCCTTCAACCCCAATTTTTCAGCCTCTTTAGAAGCAATCGGGTCAAAAGGCATATTCAATCCAGGCTTCCACTTACTTCCAACAAGTTTCCTCAACATCTTCCATTCAATCTCCTTGATCGGCTTAGCGCCGCCTAATTTAGGGTCCTTATCATATACATAATCGACATTGGTCATATTCACAACAATAGAAGCGCCAATATTCTTAGCTAAGATCACAGCATCATAATCAGTGCTAAATCCAGGCTTCCATCCAGCAGCTATAAGCACCCTTTCATCAGAGATTATCTTCTCAGTTGGGTCTATTATTATTTCTTTCTTGACCTTAAACAGTTTCTTCAAAGTCAATGCATTGATTCTTGTTGCATAAATCCCTAACCAGTCTAAGTCCTTATGCGTTGTTCCTTTGATTTTCCTTGCTTCATTCTGCAGTTTTCTGGCCAGCTTTCCTCCGCCGCATATAATTATGAATCTATCCTTCTTAGAATATTTATCTATCAGTTTCTTAAACTTTTTCAGAAACTTAGTATCTACCTCATCTGGAATTATTACAGAACCGCCTAGTGATATAACAATCTTTTTCATGTCAAGCACCCAATCCTATAAATACAACTCCAACTATAACCAATCCAATTCCCATCCACCTATACCTATTCATCTGTTCACCTAAAAACTTTATAGACCATAAGCTGACCCATACATAAGTAGTTGCAACTAAAGGATAAAGCACAGATAACTCTCCCCCTTTCAATGCAGGGATAAACAATATAGTTCCTAGTCCATAAAAAACAAATCCCAGAATCAAATTATAATTCTTAATCAATTCTTTAATCTTAAGAGACATTTTTCCAGAAGCTTTCTTCAGCATTATTGGTCCAAATGAGCCTATAAAACAAGCTAAAATCACTAAACCAATTGCCCATAATTCTGTTTCCATTTATATCACGTCTGTATACTTCATGCTTTCTTTCTCTTTTGACCCGATATTGATAAAAATTATCCCAATTATAATGATTAATATCCCTGCCCACCTAAATAAATTCAAACTCTCCTTAAAGACATACATAGATAATAAACTAACCCAGATATAGCTTGTAGCAATTATCGGATAAAGAACACTAACCTCTCCCCCTTTAAATGCAGTTATCATGATTATTGCTCCTAAAACATAAAGCGCCATCCCAGATATCAACGGAACATTTGTAATCAAACTGATCAGATTAAACTCAAGTTTATCAGCCCCCATCTTATACAGGATCTGCGCAAAAGAAGTAAAAACAGTGCATAACACCATCAATCCTATTGCCCATGTTTTTGTAGTCATTAAAAAGAAAGTGAATTCTACTTATTTATAAACTTTATTGCTGAGCAAAACAATTAAGATTTAGAAATATATTTCTAAAAAGTTGTTAATCTAAGTTTATCAGTCCCTCAACAAAATCTCAATCACTTTAGCATAAGCCGGCCTTGCTATAAACACACCTATAGACACACCGATTATTGTAGTGATGGCAAAACCTTTAAGCAATCCAGCGCCAGCAAACATTAACGGAATCATAGCAAATGTTGTTGTTAAATAAGCGCCCATTATGATGAAGAAAGCCCCTTTTATCCTGTCTTTCCAGTTGAATATCCTCCTTGCTTCTCCGCTTAATGTCTCATCCGTAATCAATATCTGGTGATCAACACCAGTTCCTACTGCTATTATTATCCCTGCAACAGCAGCTAAATCTAGATTCCACCCTATCAAAGCAGCAACACCCAATAATATGATTACCTCAGATATAGATGTCATCACAATAGGGATTGAAATCTGAAGTTTCCTGTATCTTATAAAAATGATAATTGAAACAGTTAATATGGCAAGGAACCCAACAAAAAGCGTATTCTTTACAAATTCATCTCCTAGAACAGGAGATAATGTATCTGTCTTTACAATATTGAGCTTAAATGGCAGTGATCCTGTAATCAATATGGTCTGCAATTTTTTCATATTCTGCAGCGCATTTACAGCAGCTTCCTGCTGGGATATTCCTATGCCTGATCCTGAAATCTGTATATTCGTTTCTGCTTTTCCTTTTAATTCAGCGCCTATCCTTAATTCATCAACCTGCTTATCATCTAAGAAAAGAATCAGCTTCTCACTTAAGTACTGGCTTTTATCTTCTGTAATTATAGGCAAATCTTTTGTAGCATCAGCCTGCCTTTGTGCAGCCTCTGGTAAAAGGCTTATTGAGAATCTAAATCTGCATAGCCATTCTTGTCCGCTTTGTGAGCACCCATAGTTGGGATCAATCCCTGAGCAGTCAGCAGACCTGCATACATAAGTGATCTCATTTCCGCCTTTAAATGTTGTTTCATTTCCGATTCTTGCTTCAAACTTCCCCTGCTTGGCTAAAAGGTTCTTTACTTCTTCTTCAGTAGCCCCTGCTATCTCAACTAATATATACTGGTTGCCTGATAGATCACCAGCAGATCTGATTATTAGATCAGATAATCCATATACATTAAGCCTTTCCTTCATCACTTCTATAAGATTCTCAATATCACCTTCACTTAATTTCTCCTCAGGCTGCAACATTACTCTTGTTCCTCCCTGGAGGTCAAGCCCCTTTCTCAAATTTGTTGTAGGGGCATCATATACTCTTAATCCTATATCCTGAAAACCTAAACTTATTGCTTCTGTTTTAGGGACTGTAATCTGTTTAGTTTCTGTTTTATTTACCTTAATCATGCTTCCATTAACTTCTTCTTCAGCTTCAACAGTCTCTTCTATTGTTTTAATTTCAGTTTCATTCAATTCAATTATCTTAAAGTTCTCTTTAGGCATAAGCCTATAACTTCCCTTACTAGTCTTTATCTGGATGCTGGTATTGGGCTTTATAGTCCCTAATGCGCTATAATACTCCTCGGTATTGCTTATTACTTTATTATTTATAGAAGTAATGATCTCCCTGCTCATAGGTGCAGCTGTTGGCCTTGGGCTTTGTATCCCTGCTAAGTTAGCAGAAGAATTCACAATCACATTCCTTATAGCTGCGCCCTTATTATATGGATTTGGATGGATAGCAACTAAAGCTAAAACTATGCAGATCATCAAGATTATTATTCTTGGATTGGTTAAGATCTTCTTTGTTTTTCTATTCATTTCTTATCTTGCTCGCTTTTCTCTCTATATAGTATCTTAATATCCCTGTATTCTGTATCCATGTAAATATAATATCTACAAAAAGCCCTATGATGATTATTGTCATTATCTGTTTTATAACTGCAGATCGTACAAAGATTATTCCGACAAAAACAGCGCCAATTGTAGTCATAGTCATCATCATTCCAGTTTTTACAGAGCTCATAGTTCTTTCAAATACAGTCCCTTCTTTTCTCTTCAATAACCTTGTAGTAAGCAGCATGTCAGTATCAACAGAATATCCAACTAACATAAGGAAAGCAGCTATTCCGCCTGTGCTGACCTTCATTCCCATCAGGTCAACTATTGCTAATGTAACAATTATATCTGAAAACGCGCAAAGTATCACAGCTATACTTGGCACAAAAGTCCTAAAATATATCATTACAACAATACTCATTAATATAAACGCAGCTATAAGCGCAATAAATGTTTCTTTAAAGAAACTGGAGCCCAAAGAAGAACCCATTATTTCAACACTATAATCATCTTCGTTAAGGGTATAATCTAGATTTGATTTGACAGTGCTTAAAAAAGTGTCTAGCACATTTTTGTCTGTTCCCTCAATATCTGCTAAAATAATAACCCCTATCTGTTTGCCGCTTTCTGTTACAGGCTCAACCGAGATATCATTCCTGCCAAATTGCGTCCTTAATGCGCTCTCAAGAGCAGTAATATCTGTATTTGCCCCCTTGGTTATTGTTATAGTAACTCCCCCTTTCAAAGAAACATCCTTATAGATAAAAGAGCCGGTTGTTGCTGTCTGTACACCTATCACTATCATTGCTATTAACAATATTGCAAAAGGAATTACCATCAGTTTCTTATATTCCTTATCATAGAAATCTAATATCCGTTTAGAGATGGGCTTTTTCGGTTCCTTTTCTTCCTTTATCTTCTCCTCAACCTTCGGCTTTATAACCTCCTCTTCCTTGATTGGCTCTTCCTTTTCTTCATATACCTCTAATTTGGCAGTATTCCCTTTATCGTCTACTAAATCTATCTCTGGTTTTTTGTTTATTTCTGTATCTTCTTCCAAAATAGCCACCTTTCTGTTTGAGAAATATAGACCATTAATAAACCTTACTGTTTAATATACCTCTTATCATCTAAAGGCAGCTCCCCAAACTTGCAGTCCTTGCAAGTCCAATCTAAGTAAACAAACTCACCTATTTTATACCTCTTTAAAGCACTTTTGAGCCTTATGCTAAGGAAAACATGGCTGGGTATAAACACAAGCTCATAATCTACACCAATAGCGCCTAAAAGTGAGGCAAGCAATATTGTGCCGCCATCACAATCGCTTGATTTCATGTAAAGTGCTTCTTTAGGGCTTTCAACATACTCAAAACCTAATGGGTCTGCAACATACTCTATATTGTCTCTTACAAAATAATATATAGCTTTACTTTGACAAACCTGATTCCCATCACACGCTATTGTAGCAATCTTATTAGCTATCTGTTTTATAGTAGGATCATAAGGCTTAATGTATGAATAAAAATCCTTATTCTGCTTAATCTCAATTGTTTCATTATCTAGCTTAAAATCAGAAGGCATAACATCATCAATTGAAGGGATCAAAAAAGGCTCAGGATCCAGCTTTATAGATTCAGTAGGAAAATACCAAAGCACTATTAACAAAAGCAAAAAGATGCCTATTATATACTTTATGGGTCCTTTGTGCCATGGCTCTTTTTCAATAATATCATCATCTTCATCCATTTTGTATCATTCTAAGAAAATCAGCTGTTCTTATTATTTTAATATTGTTATACTCCTTTAGATTTAATAGATGATCATCACCAGAAACAATATAATCCACCTTGCCCTCTTCAGCGCATTCTAAAACCATATTATCATCTGGGTCTTCTTTTATAATGTCAATTCTTGTTTTAGGGCAGACTATCTGTGATATTCCCAATATCTTTTTAACCTCATCATTAACAAAGTCAGTTGGATAATTGAATTTTGCTCTGGATATCACGTCTTTAAATTCATCCAATATTTCTAAAGAAAGAATCAATATTATTTTTCGATTTTTGATTGACTGTAACAAATTAAACTCATTACCTCTTATAATAGTTGCAGAAACTAATGTATTTGTATCAGTTGTTACCCTTATCATATTCTCTCTTTTCTATATGCTTTGATCTCTTTTTTAACATCATCCCTTGTAATTCCTCTCTTTTGTGCTATCTTCCAGGTTTTTGCAAAGACTTTCTCAAACTCTTCCATATCCTTGGCCTTTTCTAGATTCTTTATTCTTTTTAGGACTATGCTGTCATCCAGGTCGTATACTAAAAACCTTTCTCCTTCTTTAAGATCATTGTTCTGTCTTATGTCCTGAGGTATTACAACCTGCCCCCTTGAAGTCATCTTGGTTATTTCCATGTTCATGTTTTAATCACCCTTTACATTAGTAAGAATAGTAAGATTAATCTTATATTTAAACTTTATGGTTTGAATACGTAAAACACAGCAGAGTTAGGGAAAGAAGTTGTTTGTTGATTAAAATTTTTGAATACTTCTGGTTTTAGCCTAATAATTTAGTGAAAATGTTTTGCGTGATTCTAGAGCGGTAAATTTAATTCAGCCGTTTTTTAACAGCCTGCATTTACCCGCCACAGATTAACCAACCCACCTGCTTAACAACCTTTATAAATCTTAGTATACCTCACTAGACATAGGGGGCAGTATGGAAACAGAAACTCATTTTTTAGACATGATAGAATCTCCTAAGGATCTAAAAGTTCTGAATAGCCAGCAGCTTAGTCTTCTAGCTAATGAGATAAGGAATAAGATCATCACCACAGTTGCAAAAACCGGCGGCCATCTAGCTTCTAGCCTAGGTGTTGTAGAACTCTCAATTGCATTAAACTATTCATTTAACCTCCCAAAAGACAAAATCGTTTGGGACGTAGGCCACCAAAGTTACGCCCACAAGCTTCTCACTGGCAGGGCAAAAAGATTCCATACATTAAGGCAGCATAAGGGACTATCTGGCTTTCCAAAAATCTATGAAAGCGAATACGACTCATTTGGTACAGGCCACAGCTCAACAGCAATTTCAGCAGCTTTAGGAATTGCAAAAGCAAGAGACCTAAAACAAGAAAACTACAAGGTAATTTCAGTAGTTGGAGATGGCGCTCTTACAGGGGGGATGGCTTTTGAAGGCCTTAACAACGCAGGCCATCTTAAATCAGATTTAATCGTAGTTCTCAATGACAACAGGATGTCCATCAGCCAAAATATAGGCGCATTATCTTCTTATCTAAGAAAGATGATAACTCACCCTAAATACAAAGAAACAAGAAAAAAAATAGGCAGCTTCCTAAACAAATGGAGCAATAAAGCAGCAGAAAGAGCATTTGCACTCGAAGATACCCTAAGGGCAATGTCAGGTCCAGGCTTATTGTTCAAGGAGATGGGATTTAGGTATTTTGGTCCAATCAACGGCCATGACCTGCAGGCATTAACACGGGTATTCAACAACATAAAAGACATCAAAGGCCCAATATTGGTTCACATAATAACAAAAAAAGGAAAAGGCTATGCCTATGCAGAAGAAGAAGTCACAAAATTCCATGGAATCAGCCAGTTTAATATTGAAAATGGAGAAAAGATAAAATCAAGTAATCAGATAACTTATACAGGTGCTTTCTCAAATGCACTAGTAAAGATGGCAAGAGAAGATAAGAGGGTTATAGCAATCACAGCAGCAATGTCAGCAGGCACAGGATTGGACAGATTCTCAAAAGAATTCCCAGATAGGTTCTTCGATGTTGGAATAGCAGAGCAGCACGCTGTTACATTTGCAGCAGGATTGGCAACACAGGGCTTTAAGCCAGTTGTAGCAATGTATTCTACATTTCTCCAAAGGGCATATGACCAGATTATTCACGATGTATGCCTTCAAAATCTTCCAGTAACCTTTGCAATAGACAGAGCAGGAATAGTAGGGGAAGACGGCCCTACTCACCATGGTCCATTCGATTTAAGTTTCTTAAGGAACATACCTAATTTAACAATAATGGCGCCAAAAGACGAAAACGAATTAGGCCATATGCTTAAAACAGCTTTAGAATTAAATTCACCTGCAGCAATCCGTTATCCAAGGGGTATAGGGGCAGGAGTACAGATACAAAATCCATATCATACAATTGAAATAGGCAGCTCTGAAATACTTAAAGAAGGAAAAGACATCTTGATTATTGCAGCAGGCCCGCTTTCATACTTAGCGCTGGAAGCAGCAAAAGAACTGGAGAAAAAAGGAAAATCCGTATGTGTAATCAACACAAGATTCATCAAGCCGCTTGACGAAAAAACCATCTCAGCTCTGGCAAAAAAAATAGGGAAGATAATCACAATAGAAGAAAACGCACTAGAAGGCGGTTTTGGCTCAGCAATTTTAGAGCTATTGGAAAAAAACAAGATTAAAGCAAAAGTAAAAAGAATAGGCATTCCAGATGAATTCATAGAACATGGGCCCCAGGAATTATTAAGAAAAAATATCGGATTGACCAAAAGCAATATATTGTCTGCTGCTAAAGAGATATTATCATGAGAAGAAAAACAAGGCAGGTAAAGGTTGGAAATGTAATTATCGGGGGAGATTCCCCTATATCCATACAAAGCATGTGCAATACATTGACTAAAGATGCAGACAAGACAATACAGCAGATTCACAAATTAGAAGAAGTTGGCTGTGAAATAATCAGAGTATCTGTTCCAGATATGGAATCAGCAAATGCCTTAAAAAAGATAAAAGAAAACATATCGATCCCTTTAGTTGCAGACATTCATTTCGACTACAAATTAGCTTTAGAATCAGCAAGATATGTTGATAAATTAAGGATTAACCCAGGAAACATAGGGGATGAAGAAAAGATAAAATTAGTTATAAACGAAGCCAAAAATAGAAACATCCCTATAAGAATTGGAGTCAACATGGGATCCTTAGAAAAAGACATTGAAGCAAAATATGGCCTTACAGCAAAAGCATTAGTGGAATCCGCAAAAAAGCACATTCAGCTCTTGGAAAAGCTTGATTTCTACAATATAATCATTGCATTGAAAGCATCAGATGTTCCCAGAACAATCAAAGCATATAGGATGTTTGCAGAACTGAATGATTATCCGTTGCATCTGGGCATTACAGAAGCAGGAACAGGATTCACAGGCGGAATAAAATCAGCAGTTGGAATAGGCGCATTACTAGAACAAGGAATTGGAGACACGCTTAGAGTATCATTAAGCGCAGACCCAATAGAAGAAGTCAAAGTCGGAAAAGAAATCCTAAAATCATTAAAACTAAGAAGATTCGGAATAGAAGTAACAGCCTGCCCGACATGCGCAAGAGCTAACTTTGACGTTGCAAAGATAGTATCAGACATAGAAGAAAAGACTCAATCAATAAAAACTCCATTAAATATAGCAGTAATGGGCTGCGCAGTTAATGGCCCTGGCGAAGCAAAAGAAGCAGACTTGGGAATTGTAGGCGGAAAAGATGGCTGCTTGTTTTATAAAAATGGGGAGATAATTGGAAAGCTAAGAGAAGATGAAATAATTGATAAAATAATCCATGAAGTAAATTTAATCACTTTAAAGTAGATTTCAAAACTAAATCTCCTCAAAAGAAATAAGCAGGCATCTAAAACTCGTAAATATCGGATAACCCCCATTTCAACCTATCCGATACTTTTATAAACTCCATTTAACCCCTATTTTCTTATGTGGGTGGATAAAGAATTATATGAAAGAATTCTAAGGAAAAAGAAAGAACTCGACAGCTTAAGGCCTTTTTCCAAGGCTTCGCTTAACAGGCTGAAAGGGAATTTTAATATAGAATCAACCTACAACTCCAACGCAATTGAAGGCAACACACTTACCAAATCTGAAACACGGCTGGTTCTTGAAGAAGGCGTAACCATTGGCGGCAAGTCAATGAGGGAGCATTTTGAGGCAATAAACCACAAAGAGGCAATAGATTTTATAGAGTCTGTTGTAAATGATAAAAAAAAGATAAGCAAGGAAACAATCTGCAGGATAAATGGTTTAATCTTAAATAACATAGAAGATGATGAAAAAGGAGTTTATAGGTTAAGAAAAGTGCATATCGAAGGAGCGTCTTTTATCCCCCCAATGCCTTCGCTTATTCCAAGGCTTATGGGTGATTTTCTTGGCTGGCTCGAAAAAAACAAAGAAAAGATGAATATAGCTGATTATGCTGCTTTAGCCCATGAGAAATTTGTTTTTATTCACCCGTTTATAGATGGCAACGGAAGGTGCGCAAGATTATTGGTTAATCTGCTGCTCATTCAGCAAGGTTATCCCCCAATTGTCATTTTAAAGGCAGAAAGAAAGAAATATATAAAAACACTTGATGGCGCCCATCAGGAAAAATACACTCCTTTTGTAAATTTCATAGTCCGCAATATAGAGCGTTCGCTTTCTTTATGGATTGATGCCTTAAAAATACCTGAAAAAGGCAATAATGAAGAATACATTTCACTGACAGAAGCCTCAAAGCTGTGCCCCTACAGCCAGGAATACTTAAGTTTATTGGCAAGAAAAGGCACTTTGGAAAGCATAAAGATTAAAAGGAATTGGGTAACTACGAGGAAAGCACTAGGGGAATATCTAAAAAGGAACAAAAAATGAAAACCCTCTCAATCTTAGGCTCAACAGGCAGCATAGGAACTCAAACCCTGGACATAGTCAGAATTTTTCCCAATAAATTCAAAGTAGTTGCACTAACTTGCAATTCTAACATCGAACTATTAAAACAGCAGATAGATGAATTCAAGCCAGAGATTGTTGCAGTATATGATGAAGAAAAAGCAGATGAACTAAAAGCAGACATTCCAGTCTACAAAGGCATGGATGGCTTGATAAGAGCAGCAACAATAGGAAAAGCAAACACTATAGTAAACTCATTAGTCGGCTCCATCGGAGTTATACCCACGATAAAAGCAATTGACAACCTAAAAAATGTAGCATTAGCCAACAAAGAAACCTTAGTTACAGCAGGAGCAATTGTAATGAAAAAGCTGAGCTCAAGCAAAACAAGCCTGATCCCTATAGATTCAGAGCATTCTGCAATCCTTCAATGCTTGAATGGAGAAAACGTAAATGATGTAAGTAAAATAACCCTTACCTGCTCAGGCGGAGCATTCAAAAACAGATCAAAAGGAGAACTAGGTCATGTAAAAGCTGAAGACGCATTAAAACATCCTACATGGAACATGGGTGCTAAAATTACAATAGATAGTGCAACCTTTATGAACAAAGGCTTTGAAGTGATAGAAGCCCACTGGCTCTATAACCTTCCTTACTCAAAGATTGATGTAGTTATCCATCCTCAAAGCATAGTCCATTCATTGGTTGAATTTAAAGACAAATCAGTTATTGCTCAGCTCGGAATGCCTGATATGAGAATTCCTATACAGTATGCATTAAACTATCCACAAAGGATTAAAAATGAATCCCTGCCTCAACTAAACTTAACAGAAATAAAAGAGCTCACATTCAAAGAGCCAGACTTGGAAAGATTCCCCTGTCTTAAGATGGCTTACGACGTAGGAATCAAAAGTGGAACTCTGCCAGCAGTAATGAACGCAGCAAATGAAATAGCAGTGAAATATTTCCTTCAGGATAAGATAAGATTTAACGACATCCATAGAATAATCCAGGAAAGCATAGGCCAGCACACTGTAATAACCAATCCAACTATAGATGAGATTATGGAAATAGACAAAAAAACAAAAGAGGAAACAGAAAAAGAAATTGAAAAAGGTATGTGCATAGCATCCTAAGGTCAAAATTCCATAAATCAAATATTATCGACGAGCGTTGCGAGGGGTTGCTCCATACGGGAACGCAGCTCCTTTACCGCTTCCGTCAAGAATTTTGAAGATGCTATGCATCCATGAGAATTCTTTAGGTTGAACAAGAAGATTGCTCTTCTCATTCTTCCCTTAATTTGTTTCCGTTACATATTAATAATACCTCTCATATATAAGCTTTTAGGCTTTAAACGACATACA
>JAHJAV010000108.1 GCA_018813685.1 Nanobdellota archaeon
CAATATACAAGGTGATGGATGTTATGATGAGATTGGCACAAGCTGTAATTATGGTTGCTCTAATGGTGCTTGCAATACGTGCAAAGCAGATGGACAGACATGCTCAACGCCAGGGAGTTCTACAGCTGAGTGCTGTTCTGGAAATTGCCAGATGGATGGTAAGTGCGGTACTGATATCTGCACTAACGGATGTTTATCTGAAGGATCAACACGATGTATAGATTCAAACACAAAACAAACTTGCGGCGATTATGATACAGATATTTGTTTGGAATGGGGCAATAATATTGAATGTGATGATGGATGTGTGAACAATAACTGCCACCATTGCAATATACCTGATGGATCATCGTACAGCTGTGATTGTAACAGCGATGTTGAATGCGCTAAATTTGGTGATTATTACTGCAACCAGGTTTCTGGTCCAGATGCTTGTGAACCAATAATCTGGCAAGATGATTGTTCTAACCATGGTGAGTTTTTCTGTGAAAATGGGGATGTTTATCAATGTGTAAGTAATGGGAAGAAATATGAGAAAAAACTTACTGATGCATGTGGGATAAATAAGTTCTGTGATACTCAATCTGTTGAAGGAACAGGAAAGTGTTCAATATACCCTACACATATGGATATGTGGGTCGATTATGCAGGTATTGGTGTAGATGTGAACAAACAGCCAAATGATAAATTAAAGCTTAATATATATTCTGAGAGAGGTGCTTCTGCTAACTTACAATATGATTCAAGTGTATTTAGCGGAGATTGTCCAAATGGATTGATAAATTTAGTGGCAGGTGAAAACAGCTGTAGCTTAACTGTCAAAGGTAGTGCTGAAAAAGGAAAATATAAGATAGTGCTAAATGAAAGATTTACAATTGTCAACATAATCTATTACCCTAGTTTGGTAATATTAACAGACAGCAAAAAACTGAATGAAAGATTTTCAAGCCAGCCAAGAGGAGTAAATTCATTGCTGAGTCAAGCTTACCAAAATGCAGAAAACGATGGAGTAGTCTATGACCTTTCACAATATTATGGTGAGATTGGAAAGAGTAACCCCTTTAATTCCTTCGGCTCCTATAATGAGAAGATATCCCAACCTTACATGACAGATAATTCATATTCTGCAGCAGTAGGAGAATTTGTGAGCAGTAAGTGTATTGACTGCAGTGATGTGATGGTAGTAGGTGATGATTATGTTGTGCCATATTATAGAAGAAGCATCGAAACTGTAAAGAAAAGCTGGATATTCTGGGAAAAGAAAGAGATAAAAAACATTTACACTGATACGCCTTATTCACAAAAAAAGGTCTTGCCTTTCTCAAACTATTATGAGATGTTCAAGATTAACGGAAAATATGACGGAAAAAATGTATTAGTAATAACCCCTCACGATGTAACACCTGAACAAAGAACCCAAATAGACAGATTGAAAAAAGCATTTGAGGATAAAAGATATAATCCTGATTTCACTGAGATGGATGGTAAAGATGCTTATTGCGTAGATGAAAGGTGGTTCGCTGAAGTTAAAGGAAAGACAGTAATCATAATAGGCACTGAAGAGAATAATAATGCTTTCAAGTGTATGCCTTTTGTTGCTGGTGATGTAAACAGAGATGCTGCATTTATGCAGCCAAATGTCTGGGATAATGATGAATATGCATTGGTCATCAATACAAATGATGCAAATGTTCTTGGTTTTTTTTCAAAGATGGTTGAAGATGGAAACCTAGTTGAGTTAAAAGGAGAGTCTGCATATATGTTCCATATAGGGGTACAATATGCAGGTTATGCTGCAATGGGTGTCGGTGTTGGAGCACTCATAGTATTTTCTGGAGGGACAGCAGCTCCTGCTGTATTGTTGACAGCTGGAGTGATATTAGATGGAATAGCTGATGCCACTGATGTAGTCGATTCATGTTATGTGAATCAAGATGGGGTGGGGTGGTGTGGTGCTGCGATAGGATTTGCAGCTATACCCTTAGTTTCTTCAGGACCAGGAAAACAAGTAATTAGAAGTTTTGATGATGCTGTTTTGAACAATAGGCTAATGAGAATGTTCGAAAATGTTGATGAATTCATAAATAAATATTTCAAAAGGTTACGAAGTTCTAAATCGATAGGAGATGAAGCATTTGAGCAAGTTGCAAAGACGATTGAAGACAACCGGTATATGGCCAAAGGCTCTGCTAGGTTTATAGGGGATAATCTAAACAAACTGGATAATATGCCATTTAGTCAAGTTGATAATGCACGTTTCATCAAGTCTATCGGAGAAACAGATGATGCTTTGGAGATTGGTGAAAGTTATATAAAAGATATCAAGATAAAGAAAAGGATACCTAGCGGAGCCCCAGGAATATATGATAGAACTACAAAAGAAATAATAATCGCAGAAGAATATTTAGATGGGGCTGGAAAATGGGTTAAACAAGATGCTGATGAGCTCATTGAAATAACTGCGAAACATGAACTGTCTCATGCTAAGATACATGAGATACTAAATCTTCAAGAAGGAGATTCTGTATTCGAGCACATAACTGACTTTGATAAGCCCGATGTTGAACTGATAGCAAGGCGTTTTGATGAGCTTTCTACAAATAAATTGTTGAAGAATAATCTTGCAGATAACAGCAATTTTGTAGGTAAAATAAAGAGTGTAGAACTGGATGATGTTTCTGATGGTCTCCTCAATAATCTGGCATCGGGTGGAGAATATGACACGTTGTTGCAGCTTAAAGCTGAGGCACATGAATTTGGAGATGCTGCATTAAAGAACAGAATTGATAGCCACATACCTGTAAACTTACAAAACAAATTCAATTTGGGCGATTCTGACAGCTTGATAAATAGGTATATTCAGGGAACATCAATAAATGAATTTGGTTCTCCGGATGAATATTTAGAAAATATGGATAGTATGGTGCATGAAATAAAGGGGTTGATCCAATAATGACCTATTATAGATTCAAATGTGAAAACTGCAATTGTTGCGGGAGATTTTACTATAGGTTTATGCAGAGAGGTGATTATTGTTCTTCTTTTGGCTGTAAAAAATGCAAGAAAGTTGTGGAATACTGTAATGAAGAGTTAAGTGAGCTGATGAAGGGTACTAAATGCAAAGAATGTAACGGGGATCTGATAGACTATCCTAAAGAAATGAGATCTTTTGATATAGGGAAAGATAGATTGATATGTCCAAAATGTGGAGAGAGAAAGCTTAAGATCGTGAGGGATAAAGGATATGAAGTATAAATTTTTTATAAGTGTATTGTTCATACTGTTGATGGTCAATTTAGCTTCAGCTGTAGTGACTTATCAGGAAACTTCATCGGTTTCTAGGATAGTGGGTGAGTCTCCTGCAGAGATGATAAAACAGATGCAAAGAAATTCTATAGACTTAAAAGGGGCTACATATTATAGCGGAGTTAGCCAGGGAGGAAGCAATTCCCTGATCAAACGATCAGTATTAGAAAAACAATTTGGATTTGGCGATCTAGAGACTGCTTGGGGTCTTGATTCTTTTGAAGATTTGATGGATGAAATGGAAAAAAACGAACTTCTGGTATTAGAAGCTGGTGGACAGATAGATCCTCTTAAGATATCTGCCTATTATGAAGAAAGAGAACCAAATGATATCAAGAGATGGCAAGAAGATTTTAAGAAAAGCAATCCCCTGTTCATATTAGATTCGCCATATGGCGGTGCATATCTGCCTAAAGAAGATAGCTTTGTTTCAAGGCTTGTGAGAGACTCTACAATAATAGCACCAATGTCATTCAACACAGAGCAGTTTGTAACTTCTACTTTATGCATGCTTTACAATAAAAAAACAGTTGGCCAGCTTTTCAGAGATGCAAGGAATTTCCATTATAATGGTGGCTCAAGCTCTGATTCCAATAATTATATCGGATTAGTTCTACAGTCATATGCATTGTATGGGAATCCCATGCAGAAAATCAGGATGGATGAATATGATTTGAATAAAATAAAGAACAACTGCAAAAACTTCCTGCAAAATCTTGCAGACGGAATAGAATATATTGGGCAAGAAGGAAATTATTCCAAATTCAGAAAACATCTGGTATTTAGCATAAACGAGTATGGATTATCCGAGGAAGGAAACTTTACAATCATCAATGCTTCAAACACTTTTTCTAATCTTGAATATGGTGAACTTGTACTCCCTAAATCAGTAAGGACAACTTATTTTCCTAAAAACACAATAATCATGAATGTTACAGTTGATGCAGCTTATGATCTGGTTGAATTGACAGTTGAAGATCTTCCAGCCTATGAGTTTGATCTTGTAAACAGAACATGTTATTATGAAAACCAGGCAGTGCGTGTTGAATTCTCTAGCGGATATTCAGATGATTCTCAGGAAGTTGCTGCTATAATATATCCTGTTGAGGTTGTTAACTGTACAGAGGGGAAGTTTAAGCTTTACAGGAAATTCAATTATTCTATTGAGTATATTGCAATAAGCCCTGTCCTAGTGAAAGAAATCATGAGTCCTGCAAAAAGCGAGATTAATCAGGAAATACAGATAGGTGTTAAGCTAATGAACATGAGAGATGATTCTGTAAATGGGTTATTAGCTATATTTGATAAAGATAACAATAAAGTCTATGAAGAGGAAATAAACACAAGTATAACTGAATATAATGCAAGTTTCTTTGCCCCTTCTGAAGAAGGTTTCCTAAAGTATAGTGTAGAATTCTTATATAACAATGAAACTGCCTCTTACAAGGATTTCTATATTGAGACTTCCATTATTGAATTGCAAGCGAATATACCTATCAGTGCAAAAGAAGACCAGATTATTCCATTAGATATCTATTCATATTCAAATGAATCTTTCAATTTAAGGATGGATTATTACTTGATGAGGAATTATACAATATTACAGAATGGGACTATAAATAATCAGATGAATGAAGGGTTGAATACAGAACAGATACAACTGTCTAACCTTAAGAAAGAGGATCAAAGTTATACTTTAACTATTGAGATGACTTACTTAAACCAAAAAAAGAGCTATACTTACCTCATCAATACAAACAGTGTACCATTAGTCTATGTAGATACCAAAAGAGACTATGAGGAGAATAAGGAAATTAATATATCTGTAAGCTCATTTGATTATGATAATGATACAATCATTTTAGCTATTGATGATTCTCGGTTTGTAAAAGAAGGGGATTCTTTTGTCTGGAGAACAACATATTATGACAATGGCACTTATGATGTAAATATAATTGCATCAGATGGATTATTGATCAAGAAAGAATCTGTCATAATAACTGTTCTGGATCTGAATAAAAGGTATAATGTTACATTGGACGAAGGATGGAATCTTATTTCGATGCCTTTGCCATTGAATGAATCTATAGAGAATGTTTTTGCTCCTGTAAAAGACAAGATAGCAGGGATATTCTCTTATGAAGATGAGAGATGGAAGAAGTATAAACCATTTGATTCTACAAATAGCCTAGAGGAGATAAAGTCAATAAATGGGTATTGGATAAAGGCTAATGAACCTATCTTGTTGAGTGTTTTGATAACACCTGAAGAGAATATTGTTTACGACCTGGATGCTAGGTGGAATCTTATAGGATATATATCTAAAGAAGAAAATGATATTGGCCTTGCTTTATCTGGCATTGGTTACAGTAAAGTGATGGGATATTCAAATAACTCGTGGCAATCTTATGACAAGAATAAGCCAGATGTACTTAATAAACTTAAAATATTAAAACCAGGTTATGGGTATTGGATTAATATGAATGATAACATCACAATAGAACTTGATACAGAAACTGGGTTGTTTTCTTATGGGGGTAACATACAAAGGGGCGGGGGAGAGGTAGGATAGTCAAGAATTAATCTTTTTATCAAACTTGTTTGATAAACTTTTAGAAATCTTTTGATTTCTAAATGGTTTAGAAGCTTCGCTTCTAAAACCTTCAAAGCTCTGCTTTGATTTTTCTTTAAATTTTTTTAATCTTTCATTGTAAGTGCCTTTGTTGGCGCCTTCATTCAATGCAAGCATCTTTGATAGAATAGCTAAGTCAACTATCTCTTTTTTTACGTGAGGGTTTTTGTTTTCTTTTAAATCATTTATCTCTACAATGTGCTTTTGGACTTCAAACATAAGAAATTCATAATAGCCTTTAGAGTCTTTAAACTGCTTTTTGTTTGCCTTGTCTAATGCTATCAGTTGTTCTTCTTTTATTATTGAAACCACCAATGCTTTTTTTGATTAAGCTGTTTAAATAGTTTTGGTTCAAAAAATACATCCTAGAATAGGCTAATAAGTACTAATATAGATAAGATGATAAAAGGAGGAGCAGTATACTAATTAGGTGTTAGATAATGCTAAACATTAAAATGATCGTATCCTTTTTTGCTTAATAGAGTTTTTTTTCCTTTGCTGTAGAGGTAAACTCCTTTTTTCTTGGTGATTTCTCCTACAAGAAAGCCTTTGACTTTGTTTAGGTTTTTTTCTTCTACTGTGAATACTAATTCGAAGTCTTCTCCGCCGTATAAGGCGTAGTCTAAGGCTTCCTTTTTTACTGCTTTTGCTGCGTCTCTTGTTTCGTCTTTTATTGGAATGTTGTCTGTGTAGATTACTGCGCCTGTCTTGCTTTGCTCGCAGATGTGTTTTACTTCTGAAGCCAATCCATCTGAAACATCTATCATTGCATTTATGTATTTTAAGAATGGTTTTACTTTATTTAGCTTAGCTTTTGGTTCTATGTGCTTTTGCTTTACATAATTGTGATTGATTAGCTTGTTTCTGAATATGTTTAAACCTGCAGTGCTTGCTCCTAAATCGCCTGTTACTATGATAAAGTCTCCTGGTTTTGCGTGGCTTCTTAAGCAGAGGTTTTCTTTTTTTACTTCTCCGATCATATCAATGTCTATAACTAATTGAGTTCCGTGGGTGATATTACCGCCTATTATGTCTAGTTTATGGTGGTCGCCTGATTCTCTCATGCCTTTGTAGATCTTTTCTATTATACCTACTTCCAGGTCTTTTGGAAGGACTAAAGAAACAAGAGCGTATTTTGGGATGCCACCCATTGCGCCTATGTCTGAGACATTTATCTCAATCGCTTTTTTTCCAACTTGTTTTGGAGTGAAATATTCAAAAGAAAAATGGTCGCCTTCGACTAAGGTGTCTGTTGTGATAGCTAAAAGCTTGTTTCCTGCTTTTATGATTGCTGCGTCATCGCCTATCCCTACTAAAACGTCTTTGTTTTTTGCCTTTTTGTAGATCCTGTCTATAAGACCGAATTCACCTAGTTTTGAGAGTTTCATTTTTAAAGTTTAGATATGACTAACTGAAACTGCCACTGCATCTAAGGAAGGTGAATGATTCAATGATTCTTCTTTGATACAATTCTCTCTTTTAACAACAGAATCAACTACAGCCCAATAATAATCTATAAATTTATTTACTACTGGATTTTTAAGGTTTAGCCTGTACATTTTTGCTTTTCCAACAATTCTTGTCTGAGTAACTATATTTTTTTCCTTAAATTCTTTCCATAACCCTTTTAATGTAGTGTAGCCTACTTTAGAATAGCGAGCAATATCCTTCATTGAATAATCATATTCTGAATGAACTATCAAAAAGCTCCATATCCTATTTTTTGGCGTGTTTCCTTCTTCTTTTAAAAATACTGATTTTTCCATTGTAAATTGAGTAAAGCGTGCCTTGTATTTAAAGGTTTCTATTTAGACCCTTAAGGGACTAAATTTAGACTATAACTTTATATAGTTTTAATTCATTATTTTTTTGATGGCAAGCATAAAGAAGAGTGAGTATATAAGAATTAGCAGGACTATTACAAAAAAGCTATTTGACCAAAATTGCTTTGGAAAAGGGTCTGTTTATATCCATGTTCTAAAATCAGGCGTGCCTAAAGGTGATTTAGACAAAGTTGAGATTATTCTAGAGGCCCTAATAAAGCAGAATGTCTGCTGCAAAAAGAAAAAAGAGCATGGCTGGAAATACTACCTAAACATGGACAGGTATGACAAAATTAAAGAGATTATCAAAGAAAAAGGGAACCGGTCAATTATTCCTGTTTTGTTGATGCTATGAAAACAAAATCGTTATTTATAGAATTTATGGGTGACTCCCCCATGATAAGGGTGTTGGATTACTTATTAACTGAAAGAGAATTAGATTTTTCCATAACTGATATTGCAGAGAATTCCGGAATAGGGAGAGCAACATTGTATAGGATTTGGGATGGATTGATTAATAACAAAATAATAATCCATACCAGAGAAGTTGGCAAGGCAAAGCTTTTCAAGATTAATACGGCCAATGCTAAAATAAAGAAGTTGATTGAGATGTATGACATGCTGACTTTAGATGAGTTGAAAAACAGATGCAAGAAAGAATTGAAGTGCATAGTGGGATGATTTATTTTTTCTCCCTCATCTCCTTATTTATCTTTACAGAACAGAACTTTCCGCACATTGAGCATACTAATGGATCATCTGGCTGGCATCTTTCCCTTACTTGTTTTGCTTTTTCTGGGTTTATTGATAATTCAATCATCTTTTTCCAATCTAAGTTTGCTCTTGCTTCTGACATCTTATCATCCCAGTCTCTTGCGCCTTTTAGGCCTCTAGCGATATCTGCTGCGTGAGCAGCTATCTTTGAAGCTATAACTCCTTCTTTTACATCTTCTATTGTTGGAAGGCCTAAATGTTCGCTTGGCGTGACATAGCATAAAAAATTTGCACCGTGGAATGCTGCTAGAGTTCCACCAATTGCTGAAGTGATGTGGTCATAGCCAGGTGCAATGTCTGTTACTAATGGTCCAAGGACATAGAAAGGCGCATTGCTACACATCTTCTTTTGTAGCTTGATGTTGTATTCTATCTGGTCTAATGGAAGATGACCAGGGCCTTCTATCATTGATTGGACGTTTTCTTTGAAAGATTTTTTTTGGAGCTCTCCTAAAATTTTAAGTTCATGTAATTGTGCTTTGTCTGTTGCGTCTTTTAAGCAGCCTGGCCTTAATCCATCCCCCAAGCTTAGAGTAACGTCGTGTCTTTTTGCCCAAAAAATGATCTTGTCAAATGATTCATATAATGGATTTTCCTTATTGTTGTGTTTCATCCATTTGATAAGGAAAGAACCTCCACGACTTACTGCACCCATAAGTCTTTTTTCTACGAGCTTGATTGAATCTTGAGTTATGCCTGAATGGACTGTTATAAAATCAACGCCATCTTCTATGTGTTTTTTTATGCCCCTTATCAAATCGCTTTCAGTCATGTCTTCTATTGAGCCTTTTTCAATTACTGCTTGATAAATGGGCACGGTGCCAATTGGAACTGTGGAGTTTTCTATTATTATTTTTCTGATTTTGTCTATGTCTCCGCCTGTGCTTAAGTCCATGACTGTGTCTGCACCGTATTTAATTGAGATTTTTAGTTTTTCCAGTTCTTCATTTATATCTACTTTATTTGGAGAAGAACCAAGGTTAGCGTTGATCTTTATCTTTAGTCCCTCACCTATTCCAATGGGATCAAGGTTTTTGTGCAAAGTGGATGCCGGAATCACTATCTTTCCTTCTGCTATCTTTTTGACTAGTTGTTTTAATTCAATATTCTCTTTTTTTGCTACTTCCTGCATCTCTTTGCTGATGTCGTTGAATTTTGCTTTTTCTAATTGAGTCATTTTGATAGATTATTCTCCTTTATTTTGATTTTTATTAAAATTTCTATTATAATTGATTGAACTTGGCTATAAACTTTTTGCATTCTGCTTCAACATTATCCTTAGTTATTATTGCTGAAATGACTGCTGCTGAGCCTGCGCCTGAGCTTATTACGCTATCGATGTTATCTAGGTTTATTCCACCAATAGCTACAATAGGAAGAGCAACTTCTTTTTTAATTTCTTCGATTAGTTTTAAACCAGCTGGAGCCCCTGCATCTGATTTTGTCTTTGTTTCGAATATTGGGCTTACCCCGATGTAGTCTGCACCTAATCTTTGTGCTTCTTTTGCTTCTTGCAGGTTATGAACTGTCAATCCTATAATCTTGTTGCTTAATAGTTTTCTTGCTTCTTTGTAAGGAATGTCATTGTTGCCTAAGTGGATACCGTCTGCGTCAACTGCCAATGCAATGTCGATTCTGTCATTGATTATTAATAATGCGCTGCTTTTCTTGCACAGTTCTTTTATCTCTTTTGCTTCTTGGTACATCAGTCTTGATGAGCTTTCCTTTTCCCTGTACTGGATTATTTTTAATCCTGCTTTTATTGCTGAATCTACATCTTGGAGCACTGTCTTTTTTGTCAGTTTGCTGTCTGTTATGAAGTATAAACCAAGATTGTTTAGAGTATATGCCATCTTATTTGTTTCTTTTGCTTGTTTTTTACTTCTTTTCAAGCTTTATCCTTTCTTTGATGTCTGATTCGTCGAGGTTGAAGATTTCATCAAAGAATGCTTCTTTGTATGTTCCTATACCTGAAGCTCTTCTTGCTGCTAATTCACCTGCAATGCCAAAGCATACTAATGCTGAAGCTGCTGCTTTTGCATAGTCTTTTTCAACTGCTGCGAAAGAGGCGATTACTGATGTAGCCATGCAGCCAGAGCCTACAAACTTGCTCATCATCTCATGGCCGTTTTTGCATAGATAAGTTTCTTTGCTGTTTGTGATAATGTCTTCTTTGCCTGTAATTACAACAGTTGAGTTTTTTTCGTTTGCTAGTTTCTTTGCAACATCTATAAGGTTTGCTTCAACCTTTGTTGCTTCAACGCCTTTGGTCTGCACGTTTTCTCCTGCTAGTTTTGCTATCTCTGAAGAATTTCCTTTAATTATGTCAATCTTTAACTCATTTAAGAGTTCAAATGCCTTATCATCTCTTAATTTTGTTGCTCCGACACCTACTGCATCCAGGATGATTGGAATCCCTTTTTCATTTGCTGCTTTTCCTGCTAATTTCATTGATTCTATTAATTCTATTGTTAAAGTTCCTATGTTAAGGACTAATGCATTTGCAATCTTAGCCATGTCTGCTGCTTCTTCTTTTGCATGAGCCATTACAGGCAGAGCGCCTATTGCCCTGACTATATTTGCACAGTCATATATAGTTACCCAGTTGGTTATATGATGCACTAATGGCTTTTGTTCTCTTAGTTTTTTCAATAGTTCTGCTGCTTCAATCATATTATCATCCCCCTTGTCAAGAATTTAGTTAATAATAGAGTATATTAAAAGGTTGCGTTTCTAAAGGCTTTGAAAATAAATCAAACAGAAAGAATGAGGCATTATTTCTTATAAATCGGGCAAACCTTACATAAACTGTTAACTTCTTCTGGTTTTATTTCAGCAGGACAATCCGGAAAAGTGCCTTTACAATAAGGATATTTAGTTTTACTATGAAACTCATCCTGCTCTTTAGCCCATGCTGGTTTAGGGATACTTGTTTTTTTGTGATTTGGTGCTTTTCCCATAGTTTAAACAGAAGAAGAGTAGGTATAAAAATATTGCTAATCTACCACTTGCCAACCCTATCTATACTCAAAGACAAAATTAATTGAGCAATTTTGTCTTTTCGTAATAAGCAAAGAGCATTAATTATTGCTCAAATATTTGTGCTC
>JAHJAV010000109.1 GCA_018813685.1 Nanobdellota archaeon
AACCCTTAGTTTCAAACCATCTTCAGTTTTCAAGTTACTCTTTGTTCCTTTGTCGTTCGTGGAACTGAAAGTTCCACAAACTGGAGGTGGGGGTCTAGCGGGTGAAACCCTTAGTTTCAAACCATCTTCAGTTTTCCACTAACCTTATCGATCTTCTCTTCTTTATCAGGACCTATACCTAAGCAGGTAACAGTCCCAGGAGCAACAACTGTCTTGCCGGCATCCTCAATAAGAGAATTAACCAGCCCTAAATCCTCTGCCTGCTGCTTAAACTTCAAAAGCTCGTCTAGATCCTTAACCTTAAGAACAACTTTCTTCATCCCTTCTGACTGCCATTTCCTCAGATCATCTTTATGCGATTTTATCAAAGCCGAAGAAGAAGCATGAGCTACCTGAACAGCAAGTTTTCCCTTAGGTAATTTCAAATCTTCTCTTACTAAAATCACTTGTTTATATGCCATAATCATCAAATCTAAGTGTATGTATTTATATTTTATGGTAGTTTATAAGATCATAGAAATTCCATTGAGTTTTCTAGGACACAAAAAATGCTTTGCATTTTTTCGTGTTTATAACTTTACTTAACTAGAGAAAATCTTTAATTTTCTCGTAAGATTTATATAATCTTGAAATTAAAGTAAATTAAAAGTGTGATTTAATTGAGCTTCCAAGACCTAGAAATCAAAACAGCAGGGATTATATTAGAATTCAGCCAGATAGAGCAAAGAAAAAACGAAATATTATCTAACCTAAGATCAAGCAAAACTCCCGTATTTGACGAATTAAAGAAGCTTTCAGCTGTATTGATAGAAGAGATATCATTGCTAAGAATAGTATTAAAAGAGCTCGATTTCATAGATGAACATAAAAAAGGCCTTAAAAGATTAGCATTAAGAAAAGGCCATAATGATTTCTATTGGAAAATATTAGAAAGAACAGATAGGCTAAGAACAGCTGTTTTAAGATTTCTGGAAAATGCAAAATCAGATGCAGCTCTTGCAAGAAAAATAATTGAAGCATGGGAAACTTCATCAAAAGCAAACATAATATCCAGATGGATAAAGAAACTAGTAAGCTCATTAAGCAAAGACACCCAATTAGAAGAAAAGCTGGAAGAAGCAGAAGCATACCATATCCTGGAAGAATACCTAACATTTGCAGAGAATAACGTACAAGACCCTAAACTAAAAGACACAGTCACAATCGCTCTAAAAAGAACTAATCTAGCAAAGATAGCTGCCTGTTTCTTAGTCGCTTTCATGAGTTTAGGCAGCTTACAAAAAGCTTATGCTGCTGAACCGCCATCTGCTCAAGTTCAAACTCAGGCAAATATATCTGTAAGCTACAGGGTGCATTTTGGAGATAGTGCACAAAAGATATTTTCAAGACTAAAATACCCTTCTCTAAGTTACAGCAGTTTCGTAACAGGATGTGAAAAAAAAGGGGTCAACTGGAAAAAAATTAAGCCTGGCGATATAATAAAGGTACCTGGAGAAAACAGGATGACCGTCCAAAAACCAGATCCTTATGACCATCCTTCTGATGATTTCAGCGACGATAAAGAAGAAGTTTTGTTGGCGAGATGCATAATAGGGGAAACATTAAACTCAAGAAAACAAGATGAGATGATTGCAATTGCATTTACTATCTTAAACCGAGTTAAAAGTAAAAGATTCCCAAATACGCTTCAAGGAGTTATTCTTCAGTCTAATAGAAGAGGAGTTCATGCTTTTAGCTGCTTCAACAGAAATGACAGGGCCATTAACTGGGTAAAATATCCTATAACATATTCACCACATGGCTATTGGGAATTATGCCTTAAGATTGCAATGGGCGCTATCTCTGGAGAGCTAAAAAACCCCATAGGGGATGCTGATCATTACCACAGCGATTATGTAAATCCAACTTGGAACAGAAATATGAAATTTGTAGCTAAAATAGGCGGCTTTATCTTCTGGTGCAGTGAATGGAGACAGTTAAGTGCCCATTTTAATGAAAGAGAATTTGCAAATGAGCAGAGAGCAGTATATGTAAGGCTGGAATTAGTAAGCAAGTTAGAGGAATTAAGAGTATTAGCTGGAAAAATCCCTATAAAGATAAGATCTGGTTTTAGGTGGGATAATGAAACTAAAGATGAAACAGCAGAAGAAACAAAAGAACACAATAACGGCAAAGCAGCAGATATTACAATTAGAGGTAAAACTCCAGCTGAAACAGCAGCACTGGCCCAAAAATCAGGTCTCAAAGTAGTAATCCATGGAAAGATAGTCCATGTTTCTTTGCATTAATTTACCCCCACTTAGTTACTAAAAAACCGAAATGTTTATATACTAGTTATATATTACCCTATAGTAATAACAAGTTTAATACTTGTTCCCAGGATGAAATCCCCCAAAACTTTTTCTACCTGGGTATTTTTTATTTTTAGAAATTATATCTCCAACTTCTTCCCATCAACCTTTATCTCAGGAGCCTTAAATATCTGATCCAGATGAATAATAGCATATATCGAGCCCCCAAACCAATAGTTTGAGCCTATTCCAATATGCGCAGTACCTAAAGCCTTTTCATCAACCAAAGTAGAACCTATTATCTTAGCCTTTGGATTCAATCCAATTCCAAACTCCCCTACACGATAAACACTCTTAGGATGTGTAGCTTTCTCCTCAGCCCATTTCAAAGTAGCCTCTAGTTTCTTAGCTTCCTCTCCCCCATTTATTTCAGTTATGCTCCCTTCCTCTATCTTAAGAGTGATAGGCTCTTTAATAACTAAAGTATGCTGATGATTCCTGGAACTGCCATCTATTACAACCTTGCCATCTACACCTTTCCCATTACATGGAGTATATACTTCTCCTGCAGGCATATTTCCCCCTGTGCCAGGAAGCTTATAGTTGCCGTCTGCAGCTATTGCCTTCATCCCATCAATATTATAATGTAAGTTTGTTCCTGCTTTTGAAGTTGCCTTGATCTCTTTTCCATCATCTAATATCTGTTTAATCCTTTGATGTACAGCCTGCATAGGCTTATAGTCCACATCAATAGCCTCAATAACATTCCCTAGTTTAGAAGTGTCTAAATCGCCTAAACTCAAAGCAGATATCCACCTATGCTTTTTCTTTTCACAAAATTTCCTAAAGCTCTTACCCAAATCACCTAAAGAACCAACTTTATCTGACATATTAACAAAGACAACATTCTTCTCAGGAAGCCCTGAAAGTGCATTAACAACTTCTTCATCAGCATTTGTGCCTCTTGGCTTGAACTCCTGCAGAACAAGTTTAGTGTCTATATTCAATGATTTTGCAGCCAGATAATAAGCCCCTGAAAGTATTGGAGCTATCCTATTATTGTCAAAACCCTGGTCACCGACTATCAAAATCTTCTCATCAGTGATTCCAAAGCAAGGTGTTAGTATCTTTTTAAGGAAAAAAGACGTCTTTTCAGCTGATTCATAGAGTGAATTAGCCTTTAGCCATTGTACTGCTTGAATCGTATCCATTAAAGTAAGAAAATTGGCAGTTTATTAATAAACATTTCGATAAAATAGCACAAAATCAAAACCTATATAAGCCAGCATACCTTATCCATTGATTATGATAAAAGCAATACTCTTCGATTTAGACAATACATTGATAGACTTCATGAGGATGAAAAAGAACAGCTGTGAAGCAGCTATCTCTGCAATGATTGATGCAGGTTTAAAGATTAACAAAGAAAAAGCAATAACTGCTTTGTTCAAATTATACGACAAACACGGATTAGAAGAAAACAAGATATTTCAGAAATTCTTAAAAGAAGAGACAGGAGAAGTTGATTATAGGATATTAGCCAATGCCATAGTCGCTTACAGGGGCGTAAGGTCTTCTTATATGCAGCCATACCCCCATACAGATTATGTCCTGATAAAGCTAAAAAGTAAGGGAATCAAATTAGGCATAGTTACAGATGCCCCAAAACTAAAGGCATGGATAAGGCTGATGTCCATGAAGATAGGCAATTTCTTTGATGTTGTTGTAGCTTATGAAGACACAAAACAGCTAAAGCCATCTTCACTGCCTTTTGAAGCTGCACTAAAGAAACTAAAGCTAAAGCCAGAAGAATGCCTTATGGTAGGTGATATGCCCCATAGGGATGTAGAAGGAGCTAAAAAATTAGGCATTAAAACGTGCTTTGCAAAGTACGGAAACCAAAAGATAAAAGAAAGCAAAGCAGATCATGAGATAAATGATATTAAAGAACTGCTTAAGATAGTAAACTGATTTCTACCCAATTTCACCACAATCATAACAACATTTATATACTAATTAGCCCAAAATAGATAAAATAAGTGTTTTTATAACTAATAGAGGTGAACATAAATGGTACAAGGAAGATGCATGAAATGTCAAAAGCAGGTAGAGATCAAGGATGGCAAAGAAATTGTAATGAAAAATGGTATGAAAGCCATGAAAGGTGTCTGCCCTAAGTGCAGTACAAAAGTTTTCAGGATTCTTGGCAAAGCTAAATAAGTCATTTATCCTTATTTATTTTAGTTTTCTAAAATATAACCTAGATATAGCTTTCTAAATATTAAACAGACACTATTTACTTATCGATTATTCAGACTCAATGTAATATATGAAATAATCAATATATGACTATTAGTAAACAGTGTCATTAAACGCAAAGTTTATATATTTCCCCCTATATTAAACCATTATTGGGGGTTAAATTATGTGGAATAAATGCGAATCCTGCGGGAAACAGATAGTATCAGCAGAAGATTGCAGACTGACCACTAATGACGGTAAAACCATCCATACTTATTGCAGGAGCTGTCACAGCAAGAAAAATGAGCTGAAATAGCTACTTCTAAGTGAAAAAATCGAAAGATTTAAATATAAGTATCCCCACGGAACAGTATAGATATACTTTTCTAGGGGGTGCTAGAAACACAAAACTAGAAAAGCCAAAAAAGCTAGTAACTTAGATAGTAGACAACGAGGGGGGCTGATTAACCGCAAAAAAGGTGATTAACTATAGTTATGCCTATGAGTGGCAGCTATCCAAAACAACAAAAATGGTACTAACAAACAAAAAGATATACGGACTAATCAATGAGATTGCCGGAGAAAGGGCAGTTCCTATAATTGAATACCTAAAAGACCGTAGAAATGTCTCTGAATTTCTTATAGCTGACAAGGTAAAGATGGACATGCAGACTACAAGAAACATACTATATACGCTAAATTCCTATAATGTTGCTACATATATAAGAAGAAAAGACAGAAAAAAAGGATGGTACATAAGCTATTGGACCTTTAACAGGAAAAGAGTCAAAGAACTGATGGATAAGCTAGTAAGAGAGAAAATAGCAAAACTAAGTGAAAGGCTGATAAAAGAAGAGACAAACAAAGGAAACTTCTTTATATGCACAAAAGCATGCGCAAGATTAGACTTTGAACAGGCTACTGAATTTGATTTTAAGTGCCCTGAGTGCGGAAGCTTGCTTAATCAGCAGGATAACACTAAGACAATAGATCACATAAAAGAGAAGATTGCAGAGTTACACCAAGTGAATTCTAAAAAAAATTAGAGATAGTTTCTATATTGAAAGAAAATGAACCAAGTAATTGATAATATCAAACAAAGAAGAAGTATCAGAAGATATACAGAAAAACAAGTTCCAAGAGATATAATCAACGAATGTATCAATTCGGCAATATATGCTCCATCTTCCCATAACAGACAGCCATGGGATTTTACAATAATCACAAATAAAAAGCTAATCAATGAGCTTTCAGATAGCATACGGGCATGGTACAAATCAATTGCCCAACTAAGCTTGCCATTATCCTTTATAAAAGAAGTAAGAAAATCAGCAGAAGAGATGATGAAAAGAGTAAAGAGCGAAAAAGACCTTTTTTTCTACCAAGCGCCCTGCATAGTTATAACCCACGCCCCAAACAAAAGGTTCTTTGCGCAGGACTGCAGCTGTGCTGCTCAAAACTTGATGCTAGCAGCAAGATCATTAGAAGTAGGAAGCTGCTGGATAGGCTTTGCAGATATTGTATTTAACAAAAACAATAATATAAAGAAAAAGCTGAATATCCCTAATTCACACAGCATAATGGCAACTATTGCATTAGGCTATCCTGAAAAGTTTCCTGAAAGTGCTTTACCCAGAAGAGAGCCAAAAAAAGTATGGATAGAATAAAACAATAAATGATTATCTCTTTTTTTTCAGATCAATTCTTAACAGCTTAATCTCTTCAACCTGATTCTCTATAACCATCTTCAGCTCTTCTTTCATATTCTCATTTACAGCTGTAAGAATGACCATCAGGATCATCAATAACCATAAAAAAGTTGTCTGTAAAAATGCCCATGAGATGGCTCCATCAACAGCAACTAGGCGGTGTATAGCAGCATAACCGATTATAATCAAAGCAATACCTATCACAAGAAGAATCATCTCAAAAACATTTGGTTTTCTCCTAACTTCGCCCATAACATCTCCCCCATAATCCTAGTATTTAAACTTTTTGGAAAAGCAGCCTAAAAAATATAAATGAGCTAACCGACAGCTTTATAAACAACCTAGCGATTCCTATTATCACGTTACTTGATTGTAGCGTTTCTAATGCCGCAAGGCGTGAAAAAGGTAAAAAATGACAATGTATGATGTTGATGCAACTGAATTGATAGAAGAGCTAGCTAAAGAGCTAAAGAAGATAGAATCAGTAAAACCGCCGCAATGGGCTATCTTTGTAAAGACAGGAGTAAATAAAGAAAGGCCGCCTGTAAGAGAAAACTGGTGGTATGTAAGAGCGGCTTCTATTCTAAGAAAAATCTCAATGAAAGGCCCGATTGGTGTTTCTAAGTTAAGAACCTTATACGGTGGAAAACAAAGCAGAGGATATGCTTCTGAGAAATACAAAAAAGGCTCTGGTAGCATTATAAGGAAAATAATCCAGCAACTGCAGAAAGCAGAGCTTGTAAAAGAAACTCAAAAAGGCGTTCACAAAGGAAGGATCATAACTCCAAAAGGAATCAAATTAATGGGAAATGTTTCTAAAAAGATAGCTGGCAATAAGCCTGTCAAAGAGACAGTAAAAGAAGAAAAGCCAGAACCTAAGAAAGAAGAGCATAAAGAAGTTAAGAAAGAAGAAAAGGCAGCAGAACATAAGGAAGTTAAGAAAGAAGAAAAAGCAGCAGAACATAAAGAGGCCAAAAAGCCAGAACCTAAGAAAGAAGAGCATAAAGAAGTTAAGAAAGAAGAAAATGCAGCAGAACATAAGGAAGTTAAGAAAGAAGAAAAAGCAGCAGAACATAAAGAG
>JAHJAV010000110.1 GCA_018813685.1 Nanobdellota archaeon
CTTTCGTTTTTATTTACTCGCAGAAATATATCATATCTTTATCCTCTTCAATAATTTTTTTTATTTTAAAAATCTTTCTAATTAATTTATCAATGGATTCTTTTTTAATGGTTTGAGCTTTTGAAGAGACTTCAAAACCATCAAGCATAGCTGAGGGTTTGCTCGAACCATTGGGAACAATGGATTTTTTTAAAAATGATAATACAAACCTCTTCTTCCCAACTCTTTTAATCTCAGAAAGCCCTTTTTCAATATCAGCAAAGTTCTGTATTGCAGTTATAGATATCACAACATCAAAAAAACCATCAGGATAAGGAATGTTCTCAGCAGGAGCTAATTTATACTCAATCTCACTCTGGAGTCTAGCCCTCTCAAGCAGTTTAGGCGCAGGATCAACCCCATAACGAATACAATCCCAAGGCTCTGTAGTAAGTCCAGTGCCGCAGCCAACATCAAGAAGTTTATCAGAAGCCTTAACCTTAAGATGCCCCTTGATCAGCTCAACCTTCTTAAGCTGCTCCTCTTTATATAATTCTTCATACCCTTCTGAGATTTCGTCATAGTATCCCATAACAAAATAAAATACCAATACTTTTAAATAATTATCCCTATTCAAAATAGAGAATGGAAAACGAAATAAAAGAAATCTTAAAAAGACACACGTCTCATTATTATATATCCCTAACACCCAGGGGAAATACCTCCATCTTGATATCATTCCTCTGCGCAAAAAAGATTAAACGAGGAAATATCCTGACAACAGACCAGGGCGGCTGGATTTCCTATCTTAAATACCCTAAAAAGATAGGCCTAGAAGTGAAGCTCTGCAAAACAGACAATGCTCTGATTGGCCTAAACGACCTAAAAGAAAAAAGCAAAGGTTGCTCTGCATTTATCTACGCTCAGCCTGGAGGCTATTTTGTTGAGCAGTCGATAAAAGAAATCTACGAAATATGCAAAAAAAACAACTGCTTAACCATAATGGACATTACTGGCTCCATAGGGACAGATTTATGCAATGGAAAATACGCTGATATTATAATATGCTCCTTTGGAGATTATAAGCCCATCAATGTAGGCTATGGCGGTTTTATCTCAACAGATAAAAAAGAATACTTTAATCTGATAAGCAATATGCCTGAAGCAGATGAATTCAAAAAATCAAGGCTAAAGGATTTATTAGAAAAACTAGATAACCTAAAACAAAGGCACGAGACGTTCAGCAAAGCAAATAAAAAGATAAAAGAAGATCTAAAAAAATTTAATATCATCCACAAAGGCAAGAAAGGGATAAATGTTTTGATAAAATTCAAAAACGAAAAAGAAAAAAAAGAAATCTTAGATTATTGCGAAAAGAATAGCTTTAAATATAAATTATGCAGGAAAGTTTTAGACAGCACAAAAGATTTATTTTCATTCATAAAGGTTAATGAAGACGCTGTAAGCATCGAAGTGCAGAGATTATGATGAAAGAACCAAAACTAACAAAACAAGCAAAAAAAGATATAGATAAAGCAAGAAAAGAAAGGGGGATTCCTTTAAAAAAGATTATTAAAGAATTAGGGGTGAAATTATGCCAATAACAGAGCCAGAATCGATGGAAAACTTGATCTATTTTACAAACAGAACTTTAGAAGATGGAAAAGGAAAGATCAAAGCATGGGTTTACAAAAAAGTCTGCCCTAAATGCGGAAAGGCAAAGATGGGCAAGCCAGTTGAAAAAGGCAAAGTAAAGATACGGGCAGCTGAATATACCTGCCCTGAATGCAGTTTCACAGAAGAAAAAACACTCCACGAAGAATCCCTCAGCTTAGAGGCCAAATATACCTGTCCTGAATGCGGCAAAGAGGGAGAATCAACTGCGCCTTACAAAAGAAGATCATTTATGGGAGTAAAAGCATATGTTGTTGAGTGCCAGCATTGCAAGGCAAAGATACCTGTAACAAAGAAGTTAAAAGCTATTAAGAAAAAAAGCAAAGAAACAGTTGATGCTGATAAATAAAAATAAAAGTATAATTGTTATACTATCTAACATATAATATCTATAGAAACCTAATTGTTATACTATCTAACTTTACCTATAATCTGTTTTTTTGCCAGTGTTGAAGGGATCAAAGAAGGTATATATTTATAGTCTAACTTCCAAAAATCAAAAAATTCTTTTGCGTTCTCTATTTTACACAAGGGAACAGCAAGGATATTATCAGAAAGTTTTATCCCTGATAATGACTCCACAACTCCGCTTGATCCTCCTCTTCCGTTCAAAGCATAATAAAACCTGGTCTTTTGGGTGTTTGTCATCCTTTTAGTATCATAGATGATTAGCCCAAAAGAGGAAAAGCCATATCTTGAAGCAACACTCTTGCCATCAACTAGACTATATCCCTCAAACAAGAATCCTTCTCTTGCATCAAACGAAACATCAATAAGTCCTGTTTCTGTCTTGGATATTATAGAAACATCATCACCTAGGTTCTTTCTTAATTTATATTCTACATCTTTATTGACCTTATCTTTAAATAAGACCAATACATCTATATCATTCGGATTCTCCTTGCCCCTTGCAAGAGACCCAAACAACACTATATCTATTACAGAATCCTTATTTGCCTTAAAAAAATCTCTGCTAATCTTTTTTAATTGAGTTAATCTTGAGTTCATTTTCAATAATTCCCTTTATCCTATCACAGTCTAATTTGCCCACTACTTTTGAATAAGTGTCCCTATATGTTGAGAATTCCCTGTCAAGCTGAGTATATGAACTCGGAAACTCCTTTTCTAACATCCTAAATCTTTCAGTATGATCCTTTGGAGACCTGCCTGTCTTTTCAATAAGTATAAAATCCTGTATTGCAAACCATGTTTTGAAATAAAGGATAGAAGCAGATGTGTAATCTTTTGTAGCATACAAAGTATCCGCCGACTTCTTGAATATGAGGATTTGTTCTTTTGTTATCATGTTATATTAGATAACATCAAAGGATTATATAAGCTTTTCGGTTATACTCCATAACTAGATCATATTAAGCAAAAATGCAGAAAACACAAAAAAAACAAAGAAACAACAAATGTAGACGAATAAGCCCTATTTTTTAGGCAATATTTATAAAGGACATCTTTTTCTTATATAATTTATCGCAGCATCAAAAACAAAAAAAACAATAATTGTAACTAGCGCATTGCCTTATGCAAATGGGCCATTGCACGTAGGCCACCTAGTCGAATACATACAGACAGATATATTCGTAAGGTTCTTAAGATCTATAGGTGAAAAAGCAGTCTATTGCTGCGCAGATGACACTCACGGAACCCCTATCCAGATAAGTGCAGAAAAAGAAGGCATCATCCCAGAAGAGCTCATAAGCAGGTATCATCAACAGCATCTGAGGGATTTCACTTCATTCTTGATAAAATTCGATTCTTACTATTCAACAAACTCAAAGGAAAACAGATACTTTAGCGATCTGATCTTCCAAAGATTAAAAAAGAAAAATCTATTATACAAAAAAGAAGTTGAACTATCTTACTGCAATAAATGCAAAAGATTCTTGCCAGACAGATACATAAAAGGAAAATGCCCAAAATGCAATGCCCCTGAGCAGTATGGCGATGTCTGTGAGAAATGCAACGCAGCTTACAAAACAACTGACTTGATAGATCCATTCTGTACAGTGTGCAGCGGAACCCCATCAAGAAAAACAAGCAATCATTATTTCTTTAAACTAAGTGAATTCTCAGATAAGCTAAAAGAATGGTTTGAACAAAACAAAAACCTGCAGCCAGAAATAACTAATTACCTAAAAAACTGGCTTAAAGAAGGCTTAAATGACTGGGATATATCAAGAGACGGCCCTTACTTTGGCTTTAAGATTCCAGATGAAGAAAATCTCTATTATTATGTATGGTTAGATGCTCCAGTAGGCTATATCTCAAGCTTTTCAAATATATTGGATGGAGATGTAAATAAAGCAGAAAAAGAATGGAACAGCTCAAGGATAATCCATTTCATAGGAAAAGACATAATCTATTTTCATTTCCTTTTCTGGCCAGCTATGTTATTAGGAGCAGGCTTTACACTGCCTGAAAACATAAATGTCCACGGCTTTTTGACAGTAAACAAAGAAAAGATGTCTAAGTCAAGAGGAACTTTCTTCACAGCAGAAGAGTTCGCTAGCAAATACAACCCAGAATACCTAAGGTTCCATTATGCTAAAGTACTTAGCAGAAAACTAGCAGATATAGACCTTGACTTTAATGACTTTAGAAACTCAATAAACAATGAACTAGTCGGAAATTTAGGAAACTTCTGCTACAGGGTTTTAAGCTTCACAAACAAATTCCTTGATTCAGAAGTAAAAGAGATAGATAACAACAAAGAACTGATTGATGAAATCAATAAAAAAATAGAAAACATAAAGAAAAGCTATAATGAGATAAACTACAATGATGCATTAAGAGAAATCTTATCGATAAGCGACCTAGGCAACCAGTATTTCCAGAAAAATGAGCCTTGGAAACTGATTAAAGAGGATAAAGAAAAAGCAAGAAAAGTAGTGGGATTATGCATAAACATAGTAAAGAACCTTTCTATAATAATAGAGCCAATACTTCCAAACTTTTCTGAAAAAATTCAGCAGCAGCTAGGATTAGAAAATTTAAGATGGAAAGATATTGATTTTAATTATAAAGATAAAAAGATTAACACAGCAGAGATAATAACAAACAAGATTGAAGAGATAGCTGAAGAAGAATTCCCGCTTAACTTAAAAGTTGCTGAGATTATAGAAGCCAAAGACCATCCGTCTGCAGACAAACTATATACATTACAATTAAATCTGGGCGCTGAAAAACGCCAGATTGTTGCAGGAGTAAAGCAAGTCTACTCAAAAGAAGAGCTTGAAGGAAAAAAGATAATTATAGTTTCAAACCTAAAGCCAGCTAAATTAAGAGGCATAGAAAGCAACGGCATGCTTTTGGCAGCAGAAGCAGATGAAAAGATAAAGATTCTCTTTAATGATGGAAAACCAGGAGACAATGCAACTTTTGGAAAGCTCAAAAACAGCGCTAAACAGATAAAATACGATGAGTTTGCCAAATTGACAATAGTTGTAAAAGACAAGAAAGTAACTTGCAATGATCATATTCTTACAATTAATGGAAAGCCAGTTGAAGTTGATATAAAAGATAACGCCCAGATACACTGATTCTATAAGTTAAGTAATTAACCGATATATCTCTAAAAACATAACATTTATAAAGATTATAACATTTATATGTTATTATATAAATGGAGGCAAAGAAAATGAACACTACAATTTCAATATCCACAGAAATAAGAGAGAAGATAAAAGAGTTTGGAAACAAAGGAGAAACATACACAGACATATTGGAAAAGCTGTACGAAAGCGCAAAACAAAGACAGCTTCAAGACTTGCTGATGGGCACAAAAGGCTGCCTTACTATTGCAGAAGCTAGAGCTAAACTAAAGAAAAATGGCTAAAGTATTCATAACGCCATCGCTCTTTGAAAAGATTCAGAAAACCTTCAAAGGAGATGCTGATAAGATTATTGATCTTCTGGAAACATTAGAGGAAAATCCAAAAAAAGGAAAAGAAGTTGGCTGTATTGGGAAAGTTGTAATAAAAGAGATAAGGTATAATGTTTACAGATTTTATTTCGTAACAGACGGATTCAAGATAAAATTCCTTAAGAATGAAGAATTGTCAGATCTATTAATCAAATTTGTCAGGATGTCTGGTAAGGATGGCCAGCAAAAGGTCATTGATGAGATTAAATATGTTTTAAGAAATATAGGGGCAGAGGGTTTTTGATACAACAACCTGATTATCGAAAGCTAAGTTGCGTCAAACATCCAAAATTACTTATATCTCTCTTTAAACCATCCACAGCTGTCCAAAGCAAACATTCTCCCTATAGAAGTCAATTCATAGGTATTGGTCCTGTGTTTTGTTAGTAAGCCTAGCTTGTATAATCTCTCAATTATTTTCTTATCTTCTTTATGATTAATAGACCCTATAAATTGCAGTATAGCATTAATTTCCAAATGCCCCTTTCTTGTTATGATCTTAGCGGTTTTACAAAAAATTTCTAATTCATGAGAATTTAATATGCACATTTTAAGAAGCTGTTTGTAAATAAGCCAATCCTCTTAGATATCCTCTTGCTACTTTTATTCCATTTTCGGTTAATGTTATGTTTCCTTCTGCCTTCTTGAGAATCTTAAAAGGATGCCTCAATAATTTGCGGACAACTTTCTGCTCTCCAGCATTGAATTCGCTCTCCTTTATTGGTTTTTCGCGCCCATCTAGAAATAATCTTGAAAGAACCTTGCCATCTAAGCTGTCGAAATCTCCTTTTTCCTTCATCTTCCTAACCATAAGCTCAAAGTCACTGCGCTGGATATTGGCTTCTCTCTGCGCAATCAATTCTCTAACGCTTTCCCTTAAAAGATCGCTTCTGGATATAAATATGCCTTTTTGAATTAGCTGATCCATCATCATTACATCGTGTTTAGGGAATTTAGCTGGAATTACCTCTGTTTGCGCCATCTTATGATTAACAAATGTAATACTATTTATATACTTTTCGCTTTTGGGCAAAGTGAAAAAGCGTAAAGTATTGGGACAATGCTTTTCGCTTTTGGGCAAAGTGAAAAAGCGTAAAGTATTGGGACAATGCTTTTCGCTTTTGGGCAAAGTGAAAA
>JAHJAV010000111.1 GCA_018813685.1 Nanobdellota archaeon
CTAAACACAACCATAGCTCTAGCAAAAAAAATAAAAAAGAACCAGATTATAGTAACAGAATCAGGCTACAACTCAAAAAAAGAGATAAAAACAGTAAAAAACAAAGTCAATGCAGCATTAATCGGAACATCCATATTAAAACCCAAAGACATCAACAAAAAAATCAATGAATTAATGGAGTAAACAATGGTTAAAGTAAAAATCTGCGGAATAACAAATGAAGAAGACGCCCTAAAGGCAGCTATATTAGGCGCAGACTATTTAGGTTTTTTAGTAGAAATCAACTTTTCAGAAGACCACATCTCAAGAAAAAAAGCAAAAGAGATAATAAAAAAGCTTCCGTTGGAAGTACAACCAGTTTTCGTAACCTACCTAAAAAAAGCAGAACCCATAATAGCGATAGCAGAAGAAATAAACCCTTCAATAATCCAGCTCCATAACGACATCATGATAGAAGAAATCGGCAAGATAAGAGAAGCGCTCCCAAAGATAAAACTCACAAAAACAATTTCAGTCATTGACAACAACTCAATACAAGAAGCAAAATCCTACCAAAATTACATAGATTTCATACTTTTAGACACAAGCTCAGGAAAAAAGAAAGGCGGAACAGGCAAGATTCATAACTGGGAAATAAGTAGAAAAATAGTTAAAGGAGTAAAAACAAAAGTATTCCTTGCAGGCGGATTAAATCCAGATAACATAGAAGAAGCAATAAAAAAAGTAAAGCCATATGCAGTTGACACAAACTCTGGAGTTAAAAAAACCAAAGGAAAAAAGGATTATAAAAAACTAGAACTGTTCATAAGGAGGTCAAAAAATGCTTAACCCTAAATCAATAATATACATAATACTGGCAATCCTCTTATTTAACAATAATGTCTATCCTTTGATTCCCTTGCCAGGCATCCTTAGCTTGCTTATCATGGCAACAGCAGCGATCGCACTTATCATTGCAGGTGTAAAAGGCAGTTTTATAGGAAAAGTCTCATTGGTAATTGGAGTTATTATCCTGCTTGACTTATTGCCTTCATTGCTTTCATACATTGGAATCTCCTTGCCAATCCCAATGATATTATATGCTATAGGCACATTGTTATTATTGATCAGCCCATTTATGGGCGCATAAAAATGAAAAAACTTTTGAGGAACGAAAAAGGTTTAGAAAAATGAAGATTTTTCAAAAAAATTATTTCGGAAAATACGGCGGCATTTTTGTCCCAGAAACACTTATGCCAGCTTGCAAACAACTTGAACAAGCTTTTAATAAATGCAAGAATAACAAACAATTCAACAATGAATTCCACTATTTACTAAAAGAATATGTTGGAAGGCCTACTGCATTGACATTTTGTGATAAATTATCTAAAAAACTAGGGTGTAAAATATACCTAAAAAGAGAAGACCTAGCACATACAGGTGCCCATAAAATAAACAACGCTCTAGGTCAAGCACTCCTAGCTAAACACATGGGCAAAACCCGAGTAATAGCAGAAACAGGTGCTGGCCAGCATGGAGTTGCCACAGCTACAGCAGCAGCAAAACTCGGATTAAAATGTGATGTTTATATGGGCATTGTAGACATAGAAAGGCAAAAACCAAATGTTTTCAGGATGAAAATGTTAGGGGCTAATGTAATCCCAGTTAAAACAGGTTCTCAAACATTAAAAGATGCTATCAATGAAGCACTAAGAGATTGGACTGCAAATGTTGAAGATACACATTACTTATTGGGCAGCGCATTAGGCCCTCACCCATATCCTACAATGGTAGCTCATTTCCAATCTATAATAGGAAAAGAAGCAAGAAAACAGATCTTAAAGATAGAAAAAAAGCTGCCATATGCAGTGATTGCTTGTGTAGGTGGCGGTTCAAACGCCATTGGAATCTTCAAAGGATTTGCAAAAGACCAAAAAGTAAAACTAATCGGAGTAGAAGCAGGAGGTTATGGAATATCAAGCAAAAAACACGCAGCAAGATTCGCAGACAAATCCTTAGGCAGGCCCGGAATAATCCACGGCTCATTCACTTATGTATTACAAGACAAATACGGCCAGATATATAATACTCATTCAGTTTCAGCAGGCTTAGATTATTGTGCAGTCGGTCCAGAACATTCATACTTAAGAGAGATAAAAAGAGCAGAATACTCATATGCAACAGACAAAGAATGCCTGGGTGCTTTTCAATTATTAAGCAAAGAAGAAGGAATCATCCCAGCTTTAGAATCAGCTCATGCAGTTGCATACTTGATCAAGAACCATAAAAGATTCAAAAACAAGCTCATAATAGTCAACCTCTCAGGCAGAGGCGATAAAGATATCTACATAGCAGCAGACGAATTAGGCATAAAACTCTAAGGTGATGCAGGATGTTTGACCAAAAAGAAAAAGATGTATTAAGGATTTTAGTTAAAAAAGAACTGGAAAGATTTGAAAAAGAAGAAAACTCAATAATGGATAAATCACCAAAAGAATTAAAGCTAGAAGTAAGTTATGATGAATTTTTAAAAAATATAATAAAAAAATTGAAATGAACCGCTACAACAACACATTCAAAAGACTGAAAAAAAACAAACAAAAAGCATTAATTCCATTTGTAGTAGTCGGAGACCCAAATTACAGCACTAGCTTAGAGATAGTAAAAACAATAATCAATGCAGGGGCAGACATATTAGAATTAGGCTTCAGCTTTAGTGAACCCATTGCAGATGGCCCTACAATACAGACAGCAGGCATAAGGGCATTAAATTCAGGCTCAAACACAGACAAAAACCTAAACTTCATAAAACAAATCAGAAAATTCAACAACAAAATTCCAATAGGCATTCTGATCTACTCTAACCTAATTTATCAAAGAGGCATAGAAAGATTCTACAAAGATGCAAGAGATTCAGGCATAGACTCAGTTTTAGTTGCAGACTTGCCAATAGAAGAGGCAGACGAATACATAAAAGCAGCAAGAAAACATAAAGTAGCTACAGTTTTCATAGTAAGCCCATTAACATCAAACGAGCGTTTAAAAAAAATAACTAAAAAAGTAAAAGGTTTCATCTACGTTGTCTCAAGATTAGGCGTTACAGGTGCAAAATCAGACCTGCAAAAGGGTACAATCTCCCTGTTAAACAGAATACGACCCAAAACAAATCTCCCATTATGTGTCGGTTTTGGAATCTCAAAACCAGAACATGTCAAAGAAGTATGCAAAGCAAAAGCAAATGGTGCAATTGTAGGCAGCGCAATAGTAAAGATTATAGAGAAAAACCTAAAAAACAAAAGATTAATGCTAAAAAAGATAGGTAATTACATCAAAAACCTAAAACAATCAACATTATAAGATGAAAAAGATCACTTTATTGTTTCTCATTCTTTTTCTCGTAAACAGTGTTTATGCAGTCTGCGATATTACAGATACTCTAACCCTAAATGATGCAAAAAAGTACAATGAAGATGGGAAAGATTACAATATCACCTTTTATTCAACCTCAAATACTTCTAGCTATACTTATTTTAAGTTTAAAGTGAATGGAGATTTAACCTCTAACCTAGAATTAGGCGATAAATACCAATTTGATGACTTATCTGAGATAATGCCAGAATCCATTGTTTCATACAATTCCACAAGCAAATCAGTTCAGATATGTTTTAATGCTGGTTTGTCAACCGAAAAATCAGTATGTTCTTCAAATAATGATTGCAACGATAACAACACCTGCACATTAGATGAATGTGATGGTGACCCATTAAAGTGCCACCATAAATTGATTTTATGGTGCAGGGATGATGATAGTTGCTGCCCTTCTAGATGCACAGTTGAACAAGACAACGATTGTCAAGTAGCAGCCAACCTATCTAATGATTCTCAGAACAATACTAATCAATCAAGCACACTATCTACAGGCGAATGCCTATCAGGAGATGACTTGTGCCCTCAACAATGCAATTTTACAGTAGATAAAGATTGTGATGAATGTTCTTCAAATGAATCCTGCAGTGATGATAACCCTTGCACATTAGATATTTGTTCAGGTACTCCAAAGAAATGCTATAATAATTCAACTTCAACCTGCCCTATAGGCAATGATTGCATTCCAATTGGCACAAAAACAAAAGACCAATTCTGCAGCACTGAAAATAAAATGAAAAGTTTAAAAACAAAAGCAGAATCATGTATTAACAATTATGAGTGTATAAGTGATAAATGCGTAAAAAATAAATGTAAATCTCAACCCCTTAGTACAATCATAAAAAATTGGTTTTCAAAGTTATTCAACAGATAAAGGTAAAAAATGAAATTTAAAATAGCCCCAAGCATCTTATCAGCAGATAGATCAAATCTGCAGGAAGAAGTAAACCAGATAGAGCCTTACTCTGACCTGATCCATATAGACATAATGGATGGAAAATTCGTCCCACCTATCACCTTCCAGGCAGAAGAAATAAAGAAATTAAAGACAAAACTGGAAAAAGATGTCCACCTGATGGTTATTGACCCGGAAAAAAGCTTCATCCCGAATTTCATAGATGCAGGAGCTGACATCATAACTATTCACTCAGAAGCATGCAAAGACATCCCAAAAACAATAGCTCTTATAAGATCAAAAGGAGTTAAAGTTGGCTTATCAATAAACCCCCCAACACCATTAAGTATGATAAAACCCTATTTAAATGACATCGACATGGTATTGATCATGTCTGTAAATCCAGGCTATGCAGGCCAGAAATTCATTCCAGAAGTTCTAACTAAAATAAGAGAATTAAGAAAATTAAAGCCCAACTTAGATATAGAAATAGATGGCGGAATAAACAAAGGCACAATAACAGAGGCAGTAAAAGCAGGTGCAAACATCATAGTAGCAGGCTCTTCAATATTCAACAACCCAGACAGAAAACAGGCAATAGAAGATTTAAAAAAAGCAATAAAAAAATAATTACTTTTTCTTAAGGTCTTTATCTACTTTCTCATCCTGCCCGGATTCCTCAAGCACTATCAGGCTTGAATTCTCTTTTATTGCAGTATCTGCAGCAAGATAAAACTTACCTTCTTGGTAGATTGATATAACATTAAAAAATTTTCCTCTAACCTCACCCATTATCTTTCCAATCAGATTAGGGTAATCATTAACTTCTTTTTCCCTTATATCCAATGGGCCCTTCCCTATTCCAACTAAGTCATATATCAATGGCTCAGCTATATCAAGCACAATACTGTTTGCAGCAGATTCTGATATGTCTATTGCCTTCATTCCAAGCTTAGCAAGAATCATCTTTGTGTCTTCTTTTGTTGTCTTTACATAGATTCTTCTTACATTATGCTCTTTTGCATAAAGCCCGGCTAATATGCTTATCTCTTCTGTTTTTGTTGCAGAAACAAACACATCACACTTATCCAGATCAAGCTCACTTAACACTTCTGGTTTGCTTGGACTGGCGTTTACAACAGTAACCTTGGGCAGCTCTGTGCTTGCTTTCATAGCATCATCTTTATCTTCTATAACTAAGGTTACATTCCCTATTCCTCTTTTTAATAAGCTCTGTGCAGCATCAACAGAAAACCTGCTCCCTCCCGCAATAACTATTCTCATTTTACCTCTACCTCCTGATCATAACCATACTCCTTAACATAACTACAAACGGTATTATTTCAAGCCTCCCTAAAAACATGTGGAAAGTCAATAATAGCTTTAGAAATGGGGCCATATTAAAATAGTTTTCTGTTATTATATTAAGCCCGACATTGCCCTGCGCAGAGCTTACAAGGAAAAAAGAGCTTACCATGTTATACCCTGCAAAGACAAAAATTGCACTCCCGACAGCCAACAAAGCTAAATAAAGGAAAACATATGCCCCTGCTCTTAAAGAATCCTCATCAGTTATTACATGGGTGCCCATCTTTATCTGTAATATTGTCCCAGTAGGATAAAAATACTTGACGATCTCCCTCTTTATACTTTTCAGGATGATCATAATTCGCCATATCTTAATGGCGCCAGATGTTGAGCCATAAGTAGCGCCGCAAAGCATTAATAACATGAACACAAATATGGACAATGAAGGAAAGCTGCTTATTGGCACAGGAGTTCCTGCGCCAGTGCCTGTCAAGGCAGAAACAGCATAAAAAACCCCGTCATAATAATTATTTTTATGTGCCTTAAATAGGTCTATTGCAATAATTGCTCCTGCAACAAGTGTTGTAGCAAACATAAACCTAACTTCAGGGTTATTGAATAATTTCTTGATATTTCCCTTAAATACCCTGTAATGGGTTAGGAAGCTTGTACCTCCAATATACATAAGGACCATTGCTATCAGCATAGGGATCTTCCCATAAATTCCAATACCTATAGAATTAGATGAATAACCTCCTGTTGCAATTGTTGACATTGTATGGACTATTGCATCAAGTAAGGGCACTCCAGCAAGCAAAAAAGCCAATACTCCAAAAAATGTATAAGTTGCATATATAAGCACGATCACTCTTGCAATCTTTGAGAAATCAACATAAAAATCCTCAAACCTTCCTTCTGCAAGGAAAAGCGCCTGTGCGGTTTTTGGCTTCTCAAAAAATAAGAGCGCCAATACTACTATTCCAAATCCCCCCACCCACTGTATAAATCCCCTGTAAAAATTTAATATATTAGGTATCAAAGAAGGCTCTTTGATCATCGTTAACCCAGTCCCAGTCCATCCAGAAAACGACTCAAAGAAAGAATCCACAAACCCCATATGGTTAATCATAAAAGGGATGGTCGAAATAAGGGGTATTATTATCCAGCCGATTGCAAGGGCTATTACAGCATGCTTCATCTTGCATTCAGTCTGCCTTAAAAAACGTTTTATAATAGAAAAAACCACAATTATGATAATTGCCATCAAGAAGAACAACTCAAGATATGCATAATCCTTCATAATAGCAGCAACAAAAGCAGGAATCAGCAAAATAAAACCAAACATCCTGAGCATGTTAGTTACAATCTGCGCTACCACAAGCACATCCTTACCATATAGTTCTACCATTTTCCTCTTCCTTTCAATGTGAATTTAATAAGTTTTCGCTTTAATCTTGCATTAAAGAAAGTCAAATGGGCTTTTTATCCCAATCATCTTTCCAGAAGAATGAACATAGATCATGCTTGTTTCAGGACTCTTATGACCCAATGAAGCCTGCACATCAGATACAGAATAATTATTCTCGATAAGGTGGGTAGCAAAACTATGCCTTAACGTATGAGGATGTATCTCTTTCCAATCATCAATATCTGAATCTTCTGCAGCTTTTTTTATCACTTTCTGCAGGCTGCTTATAGAATACTTGCGGTCCCTATTGCTATTGAATATATAATCCTCCCTGGTTAGGTCCCCCTCCTCAATCAATCTGCTTAGTTTATCTTTCAGAGCATCTGCTATGATTATAATTCTATCCTTGCCGCCTTTTCCATTCCTTACAAAGCCATACCCTTCTTTCAAATTGATGTCCTTTACTCTGATGTTAACCAGCTCAGAAGCCCTTAATCCGGCAGAATAAAGAAACTCTGCCATGAGCCTGTGCTTATGGTTATTTACCGCATTGAATAGTCTTTTAAGCTCTTGTTTTGTCAGGCTTCTTTGTATCTTTTCAGGAACTTTAGAGTAATGTATATCTATCCAGATTCTCTTATCCAGAACATCTTCAAATAGAAATCTAAGCGCCATATGGTAGACATTCAGGGTATTGCCTGCCATGTTCTTCTCAGATAAGTCAAAAAGAAATTTCCTTACATCCTTTTTACTGATCTTATCGAGCGTTTTTCCAGTAAATTTCAGAAATCTATGAATACAGTAAAGGTATGTCTTAATTGTCTTGTCACTATATCTCCTCCTTTTGCACTCTCTCTCAATTGATTTATCTATATCTACAGGTATGTATGCCATAATATAACGAAGCTACTTAGATATAAATATTTAAGCTGTAATCTTAGAGTCAAAACAAGCAAAACACCCCAATAACCCTAATTTCCGGAGGCGTTACTAAAATTTAGCTGTATAAAGCCTTAAAACCCCAAAATATGGCAGATTCCATTAAAAGTCTGTTATATTCAATTCTTCACAATGTTCGTACTTGTTCAGAACTCGAAACCTTTAATCTTCTTCCTTATTCCATTTCATTCCATAATCTCAAAAGTTAAAGCTTTCGCCCTTAGCAGGGGAATCTAA
>JAHJAV010000112.1 GCA_018813685.1 Nanobdellota archaeon
ATATATGGATATAAAAATATGTAATCTACTGATTGATAACAGGGAAAGAATAGTTCCGTTTTTGTTTACCTACAAACAGGTGGATATTATCAGCAGGTATCTTTCCAATAAGAGCCTTTGCAATACTGAGAAGACATACCTATATTCTTCAATCAAAAGGAAGATTGATGCATTATCTTCTTTAAGCAGGGAGTTTTATTTTTATGGCACTGGCATGATCCCTGAGAGAGCTAGGCGGGCTAGAGATATCCTTGCTAAGTATCCCAATGCATTTATCAGCGGCTCATTTTTGTTTTCTGAAAAGTACAATGATATCGATCTGTATATAGTATCTAATAGGAGAAAACAGTACCATAAAGGCAAGATGCACTTTATACATATAACTCAAGGGGACCTTAACAAGCCCATATTTCAGTCGCCAGCTAAATATTGCATTTCTAATTTTTTTATCGAACTAGGGAGACCATCAATCATAAAGCCTAATTTCGATGAGCTTTTGATGACTTATGAGCTTGCAGTCAATGATATACTTGATAACGGCGACCAAAAGGAGATAAGGGACATATTATTCGAGTATTACCTTCAGATAAAAGGGGAGGTTATGGGCTCTTTTTTATTAAACAAAAGATTTAATGAAATAAAAAAACTTGGGGTTAAGGAGAGAATAAACTATGTAAATAGATTGACTAAGGAATTGCTTTTGGGCATTTATTCCAATAAGTATGTTTACAATGAGCTATCTCCTTTTGTAACTCGGCTAAGGGAAGATGCTAAGAATTACCCAGCTAATGAGAATTTGTTGATATATATCGGCTTGTTTAACGAGGTTAAAAATGAATGCAGAAGAGCTGAAGCATAATCTAAGGGAACTTTTCGGGCAGCAGATAGCATTTAATTCTGATTTTGACAGCTATGTCCAGATTATAGGGAATATGGATTCTAATCTGCTGGACTGGTGCTTGATGGTAAAAGAGGGAAAGATAAGGTACGCACCCGCAAGGAAAATTAACGGGATTATATTCATCAAAAAGATAGGATCCTCAAACAGATGCATTGTTATAAAGATAGTTAATGGCGAGTTCAAGGAGGTTCATCTTGGAGACCATAATTACTATGACAAGCTCAGGAAGGTTTTAGGGCTGAAGAAAGATAATAAGTATTACTAAATATTCTTTAAGGCAGGAATTCTGGCTCTTACTTTTATTGAAATTGAGCTTAATTTTAGTAAGGCACTTCCAGAAGCAAGAACAGACTAGAAATTTTTGGGAATATGCCAGCCAGGCTTATTTTTGCTTAAGCTCTTCTGCCAAACCATTGAGGAAACCTGTTATTTCTTTAATAAATTTTTCGAATCCTTTAGGCATTGGCTTTAAGAGGAGTTTTTCTTCTTCTCCAAGCAAGAATTTGCCTATGTTAAACCCTTTTAGGTTTTGAATGTATTTGCTATATCTTAGCATGAACTTCGTCTTTTGAATAATCTTTCCCATGAAATCTTGAATGTTCATTCTTTCTTTATGCAATATCATATAAATATCAATAAAATCCCTTGCTTTTATCCCTCTTCTTGTAAGAATAGCCCTGCATTTCTCAGTAAGTATCTCCTTGATATCGTAAGCCAAAACGGCATTCTTTTCGAACAGCGATTTATACTCCGGAAACAAAAATAGCAGCTCTTTATTGTTCATGCCATCAACTATCGATTTTGCAGCAAGCTTTCTAAAGTTATACATAAAGATCTCTACAAAGTTTATCTGGATCTTGACAAACTGCTCATTGCCTGTAACAGCAGAATTGCACCATAACTTGAATGTTGCGAACTTATTGCTTCCTCCAAGCTCCACATACCTCTTATCTGGCTTATGGGGCTTAAAATCAATTTTGAGATTATCAGCGGTTTCTTTCAGAATCCCCATTATGCTGTCAATTTTTGCAGATAATGCCTTTCTTATTTCTTTTTGGCTTTTGTTTTTGAATTCAGATTGGTGTATCCAGCTGAAATCAAGGTCTTCTGAGAACCTATAATAACCATAATAACATTTTGTCAGGCATGTTCCACCCTTAAAAACAAAATTATCCCTGAAATAGCTATTTTTTGAAAGAGCATTAAGCAGCAATTGGAGGAGTACATCTTTTTCTATAAGCTGCTTGTTTTGTATGCCTGTTTCAGAGCTGATGTAATCAACAAGCTTAATCATATTAATCCCCCTATAAATCTGGCAATCTGCTTGTTGTATCTTGCTGAATACTTTTTCAGCTTTTCCTTTGAGCAGGCCTTTAATATCCCATAAATCCTGTCTTTTATCTCAGTTTCATTTAAACCCCTATATTTTGACAGGTAAACAACGTCAAGAACTGTCTTTTCAGGATCAGAATACCTTAATCTGCCTTTTCGATTTATTCCGAAAGTTGTAATGGGCTTCTTTAACTTGATGAATTTTACCTTGCTGCCAAATATCTTAAAAGGGCTTGCCCTAAATATAGTGTCGTTGATTATATAATCTATTGCAAAAAACTCATGGGTTAAATTATTCATCTTTAGCGCAGATTCAAGCCCTAAGTACCAGTTTTTTATATTCTTAATTTTAAGGGCATAACTGACAGCTTCAAGATTGCTGACACCTATTTTTTTAAGCTTTCTTTCTTCTATAGACGGCTTATAGAATATGCCCTTTAGTATCCTATGCAGGTATTTATTTGAGGTAAGGTACCTTATTGAGGAGTAATAATCAAGGCCAAGCTCCATGCAGTATTTTTTTAGGAGGGCGCTGGCTATATATTTGTCATCTGACATATTCAATTTTCTGACTAAAATCTTTAATGTCATCTTATATCACATTGTTATAATAAGTATAACATTATGATATATAAATCTTTCTATTGGCAATGGGGATATAAGGCGTTTAATTTCTATTTAGAATGGAGATATCAAGGAAAGAATTCTGGTTCGATATAAGAACGGCAACGTTTGGAGTAGGATTCTATCTATATAACCTAAGGCTTAGCTACTAGCCTTACTTTTATTAAACTTGACTTTAAGTTTAGTAGGACTAAAGTTAAACTATAGTTCAATTTTAGTAAAGTTTAAATACTAGAATAATCTTGTCGATTCACTATGTATATCGAAAGAGAGATTAGCAAGAAATTTAACAAGCTGCAAAGCATTTATCCTGTTATAGCCATAGTTGGGGCAAGACAGGCAGGAAAGACGACATTCTTAAAAGAGCATAGCAAGGCAAATGATGCGGCATATCTGCTGTTTGATGATCCGGATGTTAGGTCATTGTTTGATGAAGATGTAAAAAAATTTGAGTCACAATACCTTAATAATAAGGTTGCGGTTCTTGATGAGGTGCAGTATGGGAGAAATGCAGGCAGTAAGCTAAAATATCTTGCAGATAGCGGCAAAAAATTATGGATCACTTCATCTTCTGAAATAATACTCGGGAAAGAGGTTTTGTCATATCTTGTTGGCAGGGTTTCGATAATCAGGCTTTATCCATTTTCTTTGCAAGAGTTTTTGAATATGAAAGGCCAGAAAGAGTTTACTTCGGAGATACTTAAAAGAATTATTGAAGAGCATACTGCTTATGGAGGATATCCTAAAGTGGCCATGGTTTCGGATATAGAGCTTAAAAAAACAATACTTAAAGATTTGTATGATACTATGGTCCTGAAAGACATTGCACAGGCATTCTCTATAGAAGACATACGTTCGCTGGAGGATTTTTCCAGATATCTTGCTGCAAATGTTGGCGGGCTTATCTCTTATGATACTTTATCTAGTGATCTGAAGATTTCTTTTCAGACATTGAAAAAATATCTTGATGCTATGGAGAAGAGCTATCTGATAGCCAAGGTGAGCCCTTTTTATAAGAACAAGTCAAAAGAGATAATAAAGCAGCCTAAGGTGTATTTTGTCGATACTGGGCTGCGAAACAGCATTGCAAGAGAATTTACAGTAGATGGAAAGATTTTTGAGAATTATGTGCTTTCTGAACTGCTCAAGATGGGATTTATGCCTAAGTATTGGCGCACAAAGTCTCAAGCAGAGGTTGATTTTGTAATCGAGAAAGATAATAAGATAATACCTATCGAGGTAAAGCTTAATGCTGAATCTGCTTCAGTTGAGAGGAGCCTGAATTCTTTTATAAGCGAGTATAAACCCAAGAGGGCATTTGTTGTTTTTTTGAAAGGGAATAAGGCAAATATTCGGAAGAACGGGTGCGATGTTAATTTTGTTGATGTGATGGAATTAAGGAAGTCACTGATGAGTTAGGTTCTGATTTTAGCAGGTTTTAAGGCAGGAATTCTGGTTCGATGTAGGCGCGGTAGCGTTTGGAGTATTCTTCTATTTTTCCTA
>JAHJAV010000113.1 GCA_018813685.1 Nanobdellota archaeon
GAGACGATAGGTGAAGGGTGCAGGTATCTAAGATTAATTGCCCTTAAGGGCGCTTTCTGGCTGAAGCAGAAAGCAAAAGATATCATGAAATTTAAGAAAATACTCAACGAACAGGTCTTTGTCAAAAACGCAAAAGTCTAGAATAAGAAACTATTTTATACTTAAAAGATTATCGGTTGCCCATGAAGAGAAATGATATATTGAAAACGATTTGGTTATTGCTCTTCTTTTCAGTAGTTATATTCTTTCTTGTGCTCTTATTCCTTAATACTATAGAGTCTCAGATATTAAGCTTCATTAAGGTTTATGGTTATATTGCGCTTTTCATATTTGCAATCCTTATAGATATATTAGTTCAGCCTATTGGGCCAGAAGCAGGTTTGATAACAGCAAATATTCTTGGCTTAAACAATTGGGCAATAATAATTATTTCTATAGCAGGCACATCTATTGCAAGCTTAATAAGCTACAGGATAGGTAAACTATTCTACCTTAGGTTATGTAAAGATAATCGATGCAGCAAATATCTAACCTTCTACGAAAAATACGGCAAATTCGGCCTTTTAGTTTCAGCCATGACGCCTATCCCTTATGTTCCTTTTTGTTGGTTTTCAGGAGCATTTGGATTACCAATAAAGGAATTCATCTATTTTGGAATCTTGCCAAGAATTTTAAGGATAATTATTGTTTCTTCTGCAATTGGATTATTTCTTTAGATAATCTAATAATTTAAGCACAGCCCTTCTCCTAAACTGTTTCTTCTCTTCAGAATTCTCCATCTCACCATAAGTTCTCTGTGAATCTTCTGGAATAAATATAGGATCATGCCCAAAACCATTCTTTCCCATTATCTTCAAAGCAATCTTCCCTTTCTCAACACCTAAAAAAGAAACAGATTTCTTCCCAGGCTCGCAATATCCTACAGCAGACATATAACGTGCTTCCCTATCTCTAACTCCTTTCATCAGTCTTATTATCCCCTTTAATCCAATCCTCTTATGCGCATAAGCAGAGCACGTCCCAGGAAAACCATTAAGCGCCTTGATGAACATTCCAGAATCCTCAACAATAACCTTCATCTTAAGTTTATCAGCCAGCTGTTTTGCAGCCAGACGGGCAATTTCTTCAGGATCATCACTTCTCATCTCAGGATATTCAACAAAGATATGATTAAGCTTAACACTATCTCCCAAAATCTGCTGGAACTCCCTTACCTTATTTTTATTAGAAGTAACTAAATTAAGAGTGATCATTCTTTTTTCTTAACCATATCCAATTTAATACTTAACTCTTTCAACTGTTTATCATCAACCTCAGATGGGCTTCCATCTAGTAAAGATTCAGCCTTCTTTGTCTTTGGGAAAGCAATAACTTCTCTTATGGATTCATTCCCAGTAAGAAGGGCGCATATCCTGTCAATCCCAAAAGCAATCCCTCCGTGGGGTGGAGATCCATACTTAAATGCCTCTAGCAAAAATCCAAACTTTACTTGAGCATCCTCTTCTGATATTCCTAAAATCTTAAAAATCTTTGATTGTACATCTGGCCTGTGTATCCTTATAGAACCCCCTCCAAGCTCAACACCATTCAATGTTAAGTCATATGCTTTAGCTTTTGCTTTTTCAGGAGCACTATCTAACAAAGGAATATCCTTGTCTTTTGGAGAGGTAAACGGATGATGCACAGCCATATGCCTCTGCTCATTCTCATCATATTCAACTAAAGGAAAATCAACTACCCATGCAAATTCCCACATATTTGGTTTTATCAGTTCTAATTTCTTAGCAAGATGCACTCGCAAAGCGCCTAAAGCAGTATTCACAATAAAATGCTTATGGTCTGAAACAAAAAGTATCAGATCATCTTTCTCAGCACCAACTTTCTTGATCAGTTCTTTCTGCACTTCTTCATTGAAATATTTCACAATAGAGCTTTCTAATTTTACACCATCATACTTAGCCCATGCAAGACCTTTAGCATCATACACTTTTACAAATTCTATCATCTCATCAATATCCTTCCTAGAAAATGAACTTTTCTTTACATTAATGGCCTTCACAACCCCGCCGGATTTGATATTATTGGTAAACACCTGAAAATCAGATTTTTCCATCACCTTAGTAACATCAACAAGCTCTAATCCAAATCTAAGATCAGGCTTATCACTCCCATACTTATTCATAGCCTCATCATAATCAATCCTTTTGAAAGGAATCTTTACATTAACATTCAGCATCTTTTTCCATATCTCTTTCATCAGCCTTTCATGTATCTCATAGATGTCTTCTTCATCTATAAAACTCATCTCAACATCTATCTGTGTAAATTCTGGCTGCCTGTCTGCCCTCAAATCCTCATCTCTGAAGCACTTTGCAATCTGTATATACCTGTCACATCCAGAAACCATCAGAAGCTGCTTAAACAGCTGGGGCGATTGCGGCAAAGCGAAAAATTTCCCTGGATTTACCCTGGAAGGAACCAAATAATCTCTAGCGCCCTCAGGCGTTGATTTTGATAATATGGGAGTTTCAACTTCTAGGAAATTCTCTTTGTCATAAAAATCCCTTACGATCTTTATTGTCTTGTGCCTTACCCTAAGGTTATCCTGCATCTTTGGCCTTCTCAAATCTAGATATCTATACTTCAGCCTCATATCCTCATTCACTTCTATCCTGTCATCAACCTCTAAAGGGGGAGTCTCTGCTTTATTCAATATATTCAACTCATTAGATATAATCTCAATCTCTCCTGTCTTAAGCTTTGGATTTACTAATCCCTCTCCCCTTGCCCTTACCTTACCTTTTACTTGGATGACATCCTCTCTGCTTAGATGCTGTGCTTCAGAATGTGCTTTTTTATCATCTTTTGGATCAAAAACAATCTGCGTTAATCCATACCTATCCCTCAGGTCTATGAATATGATTCCCCCATGATCTCTTCTGCTATGCGTCCATCCGCATAGAGTTGCTTCTTTTCCGATTTCCTTTTTAGTCAATTCCCCGCAGGTGTTTGTCCTTTTCATCAGGTTATAGATTTATGGAAGCATTTATAAATCTTATCATAATCCCATTAGTTATGATTAACGAACTATTATGGGTGCTATTGTTGATTGTAACATTCTTATTGCAGATTCTAGCCTATAGGCTGTGGGGCAAGACCGGATTATACTGCTGGATAGCAATGTCAGTCATAATAGCAAACATCCAGGTTATGAAAACAATAGGCATATTCGGCCTAGTGACTGCAATGGGCAATATAATATATTCCAGCACTTTCTTAGCTACTGACATAATCTCAGAAAATCACGGAAAAAAAGAAGCAAAAAAAGCTGTCTGGATAGGCTTCTTCATACTGATTTCAACTACAATTGTAATGCAGCTAACATTACATTTCATCCCGCATGAATCAGACACATTAAGTCCAGCATTAAATCAAATATTTGGATTGCTTCCAAGAATAGCAATTGCAAGCCTTATCGCTTATCTTATCTCCCAGCATCACGATGTCTGGGCATTTGAATTCTGGAAAAAAGTCTTCAAAGGAAAACACCTATGGATAAGAAACAACTTCTCAACAATGACCTCTCAGTTATTGGATAATATAATATTCACATGGATAGCCTTTGTAGGATTTTTCGGATTGTTCGGATGGACCCAGGTATTCACATGGGGCATAATAATCCAGATATTCTTAGTTTCTTATGCGATGAAATGGCTGGTTGCAGTGGTAGACACACCTTTTGTTTATTTGAGTAAAGTTATTAAGAAAAGATATCTCCCCAAAGATTGAATTTCTCTTAAGTGAATTTTGGTTAGAATGGCGTTTAATATACATGATATCCAATTAATGCTCGGAACATTTTGGGCTTAATATAAGCAGTATTCGTTTAGAGTTCTTACTGGAATTCGTGTTTGCAGAACTTGTTCATATACTTCTTGAGTCCACTGGAGTATTGAATGACCCATATTAAGGTCATTTTCACCCAGCATCAAACCCACCATCTTGGCAATGCATACATCTCTATTCCAACCACAAATATCAGCTTCATCAACTCCATCCTGCACCATCTTTTGTTTTCCATCATAAAATTGCATTGACATCACCCGTGGAGTCCTATAATCGATAGTAATAAGTTTACCATCTAAACTCTGAATAAATCTGGCAGGGCCCCCCCAATAAGGGGGGAATGTGTATGCATTTCCACCTTCATCGAGCGTAGTTTGAACTAAACCTTCAACAGCCTTTTCAAAACAGGGACCACCAGCTAAACCTACGCCTTCATTATCCATATGCATTAATATCAATCCTTTCATGTACACTCAAGAATTGAACTCCTTTTAAAAATATTGCCAAAAATTTTCCTCCGCTTTAACTCATAGGTTTAAGGTTCATCCTTATTTTATAATGTCAGAATTTAAACCTAATTCACCTCATTTCGTAGTCAGAAGAATATAAAGGGGTTTAACATCCGAATTCGTGCACCAATTAACAGAAACAATCAAAATTCACTTTGTTAAGAACCCAATAATCTCATCAAATCTATCTTTCTGAAGATCAACCCAGCCATTCCTTCTTCAGCTTCTTAAAAGAACCATCTTCAATTGAATCCCTGATCTTATCCATCAATCTAAGGATAAACTTCAAATTATGTATAGAAGCTAACCTAAAGTAAGTCAGCTCAGAGCTTCTAAATAAATGCCGTAAATAAGCTCGTGTATGATTCTTGCACGCATAACAATCACATGTTTTATCAATTGGCCCAGCATCCTCTTCAAACTTCTTGTTCTCAATATTAATCCTAAACTTATTCTCAGCAGTTCCTCCGGCAGCAGGAGAAATATACAGATGCCCTCTCCTAGCCCAGCGAGTAGGGGCAACACAGTCAAACATATCTATGCCTCTGGAAACAGCCTCAAACAGATCCTCAACAGCCCCTATGCCCAATAAATGCCTTGGCTTTCCAGAAGGCAGCAAAGGAATAGTCCAGTCTAAGATCTTATGCATATCATCTTTAGATTTCCCCAAACTGCCTCCAATTCCAAAACCATCAAACTTAAGCTTGCCGATAAACTTAGCTGATTTAATCCTTAGCTCTTTATACTCTCCGCCTTGCACAATTCCAAAAAGCGCCTGTTTCTTATCATAAACCTTCAGACACTCCAAAGCCCATTTATGCGTCCTTTCCAAAGCAATCGAAGTATACTTCTTATCCGAAAGAGGAGATGTACATTCATCAAAAGCAAATATTATATCAGAACCCAGATTTGATTGTATCTGCATGGATTTCAAGGGAGTTAACTCAACCTTATCTCCATTAACAGGATCTCTAAACTTAACTCCTTTATCATCAACATGCGCAAACTTCTCCTCAGTAACTCTATTGATATGCTTCTTATCCACAAAATCAAGATAATTATTCGCTATCTTCCCAACACCATGCTCTACAGCAAACCCTAAAGAAAACGCCTGAAACCCGCCGGAATCTGTTACAATAGGCCCATCCCAATTCATGAACTTATGCAGCCCGCCAAACTTCTTAATCAGTAAATCACCAGGGCGTAAATGCAGATGATATGTATTAGATAGTATCACCGTAGTTCCTAACTCAGAAATATCATTATTATCTAAAGCGCGGATTGTTCCAGAAGTAGCCACAGGAATAAAACAAGGCGTGATAAAACTTCCATGGCTAGTTGTAACCTTCCCAATTCTTCCTCTGGAATTCTTGTCTTTTTTTATTATCTTAAAATCAAACATAATCAGAAAAAACACCAATCATTATTTAAAACTATCTTCTTAATGCTCCTAATACTGCCTGAGGTACTTCATTATAACACTTTTCATCAATACAAAAATACCTATCTGCCCCAGCCGCCATAGCATTTGCTCTAGCGTTAGGTACCTTCACATTCCTTTCAGGCTCAATCAACGTCACAACATAAATAGGGGCATCTGAATTAGTTCTTGAAGCTTTTGCCCTTCTGATTACATTCATGGCCATCTCATGATATTTCATATCTCCTGCTTCACCACATATCCTCAAAAGTTCAGCATCTAAGCAGTCAAGTCCCTTAGGTAAATGGACATCAGTTATAATAGCCCCCCATCTTCCTTGCTCAATTTTTCCCAAAGCCTCACAAGCAGATGGAGCAGTTTCTACAGTTGCGCCTATTCTCTTGATAGCCTCATGCAAAGTGCCATCATACCCTGATGGACCGCTATATACATATTATACATATAATACTGGATTCATGACCTTTAAGAATAAAGCTTTATTTAAAAATATATCACTTTTTCTTTATATCGTACATTACTTCTTCCAGCTTCTTTAAATTCCACTTTATAGAATCAGCTTTTTTACGCAAATTACCATTACGCATATCAATTTTAATAAACTCCCCAAATAATTCCTCAACTAGCTCCTTTATCTTTTCAACTTCCTTATCCTCCTTGTGTGCAATAGTAACTGCTTTCCTGGTCAATTCACCCGTAAGATCACATATACCCATTAAATAATCCTCTTCATTTACCTTTAAGGAACCCATGGTTGGAATCTTCTTGTCTTTCACAAAAATAAAATAAGCCAATGCCTCAACATATTCCTGCATTGCCTCTGAATAACTTCCTTCATAAGGTAGATACTCATGGGCAGAAGCAATCTTATCAAGCTCTTCTTTTGCTTTCTTAAGCACAGCAACAGAATCAGCAGCCTCTTCCATATCCTTTCTATGTACAGAATAAATCACCTGTTTAGCCAGTTTCAAAACATCCCTTGCTTTCTTAATAAGGTTCTCTCTATCTAGATCGTATTTAGCCAAATTCTCCCTTATTTTCCTAAAATCATGTTTATTTATCATTTCATACATTAAAACTTAACACTATTATTTAAATCTTATTAGGCAAAACCCCTTTTAGTGTTTTTCCAAAAATGACAACTATATTTGGATTTATTGAAAGTCATCATTAGATTGGCTATTTTAAGTATCACCCGATATAACTTAAAATAGAAAAGTTTATATATAAATCTAATTAAGATTCCCTTTATGGTTAGTGCATTTAGAGGTGTAATAGAGTTTTTTCAAGATATTGGGCTCTATGACGTTGTTTTGCCCTTTCTTTTAGTATTCACGATTGTCTTTGCAATATTAGAAAAGACTAGAGTTTTCGGGATGGAAACCATAGATGGCAAGCAGTACACAAAGAAAAATCTTAATTCAATAACTGCATTTGTCCTGGCTTTTTTTGTAATCGCTTCTTCAAAACTGGTTGAGATAATCACGACTGTTTCATCATATACTGTAATCCTATTATTATTATCTATCTTATTCCTTCTGTTAGTCGGTTCTTTCATGAAAGAAGGCGAAGGCGGTTTCCTGACAGGAAACTGGAATTATTTTTTCATGATTATCATGTTTATTGGCATAGCATTAATATTCATTTATGCCCTTGGATGGTGGGATACACTATGGGCGTTCTTCCAGTTCCAGACCGGCGGAGAAGTTGTTGGCTCTATTATCTTGATAGCTATCATAGTATTATTTATTTGGTATATTGTTAAAGGTGAACCGCATAAAGATACAACAAAAAAATAATCAGATGAGGTGTTTTAAATGGTGAGCAATGCATACAATCTTGAAGAGTTTGTGAGGATTTTAGATTCATGGGGGCTGACAGATGTTATGCTTCCTTTCTTGCTGATATTTGTAGTCATCTTTGCTTTGATGACCAAGGCAAAAGTCCTTGGAGATGATAAAAAGAAATACAACTTAGTAGTTGCTTTAGTTATAGCGCTGCTTGTTGTGATTCCCCATGTATTAAATGCATATCCTGCTGGATCAGATGTTGTTGATATAATGAATAAGGCTCTTCCACAGGTATCTATAATTGCTGTTGCAGTTATAATGTTGTTGATATTGATTGGATTGTTCGGCGGAGAAGCAAAATGGATGGGTTCTTCCCTATCGGGATGGATAGCCATAGTGGCATTTATCATAGTCTTGGTAATATTCGGCGGAGCAGCAGGCTGGTGGGGCAATTGGAGATGGATGAGTGATTTCCTCGGTGCCGAGACAGTCGCAGTCATAGTGATGATACTCGTTTTCGCCATAATTGTATGGTGGATTACTAGAGGCGAAGAAAAAGACAAAAAAGAAAATGCCATGTCTGACGTAGGAAAATGGGTAGGAGACATGTTTAGCGGAAAAAAATAATTAAGAGCTAAAAATGGCCACTTTCCTGGACATAACCGGACTACAGAACTTTTCTAGTTTTTTTGTTTTTATATTTGTATGGTTAGCAGTCTTTGCAATATTGACTTATTCCAGGGTTCTAGGGGATAATAAAGGGATTCAGATCATTATAGGCCTTATAATCGGCCTTTTTGTTCTTTTCTCGCCAATAGCCACAGGCGCAATAGAATACATTGCCCCCTGGTTTGCAGTTGTCTTTATCTTTGTCATATTTGCAACAATGGCAATCAAATCTTTTGGCGCAACAGGCATCGAAAGCCTCGGTTCTCTGAGAATAGTCACCTTAGTCGTTATAATCTTGGTCATGGTCATAGGCACATTGAGCTATGTGCGCCAGCAGATATTAGTTCCAGGAGACAATGAAACAAGCATAGATTATTCAAAAACCACAACCATTCTTTTCCATCCAAAAATCATGGGTGTTTTATTCATAATGATTATAGCTGTGTTTGCAATAGTTCTTATGGCTGGAAGACAGTATATAGGTTAAATTAGGATGACAAAAATCCCCTCTATTTAAGGATGAATGGTATTCTAATTTGCTAAAAATCCGAACTCGGATTTTCTTCAGAATTATTTCTTCTTTACAGCAGAACCAGCACTTGAGAATCTATCTAACTTATTCACACTTTCAGTCAAAGAAGGCAGCACTTTAGAAAATACCTTTTCCATTGCCTTTATCTCTGTCCCTACATTTGTAAGGTTCTCATCATACTCTGTTATCTTGCCTAGAACTCCCTTATGTAAAGAATCAAATGAAGCATTGATATCATCTATCTTCTGCTGCAGTTGAGCAAGCTTTGTAGTTACTTCTTCTTTCCATTCAGTTATCTTTTCTAGTTCTCTTTTTTTCTCATTCCATTTCTCTTCAACAACAGCTTCTGCAATCTCCTGTATGCTTTCGTGGTTTGATCCAGAGCCCTGATCCATTGGCATTTGAGGGGGGGGCATCTGCTGCATCCCTCCCTGTGGAGGATACTGCCCATAACCTTGATCCTGTCCCTGCCCATACTGTGCATTAGGATCATAACCTTGATCCTGCCCCTGCTGTGCATTAGGATCACTATACCCTTGATCTGGATATGCCCCCATATCAGGAGGCATAGCCTGAGAATTATCTTCTTTTTTCTTTCCTGCTCCAAAAAATGCCATAATCTATCTTACCTCTTTAATCTTTTATTATCAAATTAATATATAAACTTATCGGAAATAAGATTTCCGAGAAGTTTATACAAGAAAATGCACTCATTTTCTAAGTATAAAATTATCCCTTTTCTTTAAGTTTTTCATCAATTAAATCTTCAACTTCTTTATGTGTGACAAAATTCATTGGTTCCCACATATCTATATATTTCCTCAGTACCTCAACATCAGCCCTTTTTGCACCCATCTGCAATTCTTTTATTATCATCAAAATTTTGTCTTTTACCTCATTTACCTCATTTCTTATCTCAGTTATATCTGAGGTTAATGTCTTAATATCTGTAGAGAGCTTTTTATTTCTCTTTATCATATTCTCTTCAGTAATCCTGACCTCTGTCTGAAGATTAGTATATCTCTCTTCCAATACTCTTAACCTGTTTATAGTGCTCTCTAACTCAGGAGAAACAGATTTAATATCAGCATCTGGCTTTTCCTTTGTAAATAATCCCTTATGTTTCTTCTGTTCAGGTGGTTCCTGCATAGGATTTAGAGGTTGCTCTACCATAACTCCCATTAAAAAAGAGCATAATATAAACTTATGTTAGTATTTTATAGTAGTCTAGAAATCATCTGCGCATATTTTGTCTCTGCTGCATATTGCCCCTTTGAGCTATCTGATCCATATTCCTAAGATAAGCACCGCATCTCGGACAGAAATTTTCATAACCATTAAGATTAAATGTGCATCTCGGACAACATACCTGCGATCTTCCCTGCGAAGCAATAGGCTTATACATCTCCTGCATCACTTGTTTTCTCTCAGCAGGGCTTTCTTTTTTGTTTCCAACAAAACCAATTCCAAATTTAGCAACCCCCGCAGCCAAAAACAAATATCCTACCCAGATAAATACCTTAAACTTCTGCGGATCAATCCTATAAGAAGCGAATAATGTAACAGCCCCTAATATCAGATAAACACTCCAATGTATCTTAACCATTTTTTAGATGACTTTGACTCCGTTCATATAAGGCACTAAAGCAGCAGGAACCTTTATTGAGCCGTCCTTTTGCTGATAATTTTCAATGATTGCGCGAAGTGCTCTCCCTGTTGCAATAGCAGTTGAGTTTAATGTGTGGATATACTCTTTCTCCTCGCCATTCTTATATTTTATATTCAATCTTACTGCCTGATAAGATGTGCAGTTGCTGCAGCTCACAACCTCTTTATACGTATTCTCGCGAGGCATCCACGCTTCTAGATCATACTTTTTAGCAGCAACTATCCCAATATCTCCTGTGCATATATTCACAACCCGATAAGGCAGTTTTAATTTCTGAAATATATTTTCAGCATTCGCAATTAGCTCTTCATGAAACTTCCACGAATCCTCTGGCTTGCAAAAAATAAACTGCTCAATCTTATTGAATTGATGAACCCTAAAAAGCCCCTTTTCATCTATTCCATGAGAACCTATCTCTTTTCTAAAACAGCTCGAAACACCGCAGAACTTCAAAGGCATATCCTTCTCTTCTAGCACTTTATTCATCATCATAGCACCTATAGGGTGCTCTGAAGTAGCAATCAAATAAAGATCTTCATTCTCACCTTCAACCTTATACATCATAGTTTCAAAATCAGCTAGATCAGTAACCCCTTCATAAGGCTCTCTTCTCATCATAAAAGGCGGCTCTACTACAGTATAACCTTTTTTGACTAAAATATCAAGAGCAAACCTCTGCAATGCAAGCTCCATCAGGGCGAGATTTCCCATCAGGTAATAAAATCCCTTTCCAGAAACCTTTGCAGCATCATCAAAATTAGCTAATCCTTTTTTCTCAATCAACTCACCATGCGGTTTTAGCTCAAAATTAAATTTTTTCTTTTCTCCCCATTTCCTTACTTCTTTGTTCTCGTTCGAATCCTTTCCAAAAGGAACACTCTTATGTAAGATATTGGGTAATCTCATAAGGTAATAATGCACTTTATTCTGCATCTCATTAATTTTATCATCAACTTCCTTTATCTTAAGTGGCAATTCTTTAATCTCTACTATCTTTCCAGAAATATCCTTTCCTTCTTTCTTCAGCTTGTTTATCTCTTCAGAAACAATATTCTTCTTATGCCTAAGATCTTGGTTCAGCTGCAATAGATTCCTATATTCTTTATCTTTCTCTATCAGATCATCTACCCATGCTGCCTTTTCAGTATCCTGCCTTTTCTCAAGACCCTTTTTTACAGCATCAGGGTTCTCCCTGACAAACTTTATATCAAGCATAACTTTAGTTTATTTCCCTGTATATTTAAATATTTTGATTTGTTTATAAATACCCCACCGCTTGCGGTGATTGGGTTGCCCCGCAATAAATGATGCATTGTATTTATGAACTTTAAAAATACCCCGCCCCTTTGGGCGGTTGGGATTTTTATTTGATATCTATAAAATTAGTTTTATCCGTTTAATAGCTGCTTTGCATATCTTATATTTTCCCAGAAATAGCATGAAAGGCCATCTTGAAAATATTTATTCCTGCATGCGATATCTGCTGCCATCCAAAGATGCTCCTTTGCCCTTTGTATAACTCCACCCTCCCATCCCTGCCTATATCTCTCCCCTATTAACCAAACAACATGTCCCACTACCCAATTTCTTTCCCCTTCAATCCATCCTAGGCCACCATCGCCATGTATCTGCGCATGTACATCATTCCATGGCCAGGTATTCCTTTCGGCAGTTTCTACATTGGTGCTGTGCATATTCCAATGTGCTGCAGCATTGGCATTTACTATCTGTACTCTTCCACCTCTTTTATAGGCTTCATCCCCTATACAGCAAAGCCTGGCTATCCCATCATAATCTCCCATTCCCCTCATACCATTAAATTCATCAATATCACATGTTATTGTTACAAAAGGCATATCATTTTCATGGCCGTATTGCTCTACCCTGTCAACTAAATGTCTTGCGTCTTGAAATTCATCATCTTGTGGCTGTATATCATTTGTTCTCATCAAATGCCTTAATCCGGATGCCCAATATAAAATTCCTTTTGAATGTCTATCACTTCCAAGAAACTCTCCGCTCACTACAACAGTATCAAAACCCAACCCCCTTAAAGCATGTGCTGCAGCAGGTGCATAAACTCCGTCTGGTGGATGGATTGTAACAGGAGTCTTATGAAACATTTGTTCTGCTATTCCTTGACTCCATCTGATCTGGTCTTGTAGGATTCCCTCAAAATACTCCCCCCATAAATGTTGTGCCCAAGGATGGACCAAAGGTATATGGTTATAGGGCATTATTCCGAGTTCCGGTTTATGTGCATCAGCATGACCAAATCGGGGACTGATAAAATGATTACTTTGCATTGCGCCAACAATATCAAACCCTAATTCACTACACAGCTTGCCTCTGTTGTTTGCAATGGCATCTAGCTCCATTCCTGAAAACAAATAAGTTACTGGAACTCTCTTCTCAAAAGAAACTCTTTGGATAACTCTTGCATCTCTCTTAAAATCATCCCAATCGCCATGATGGCATATCAATCCTATCACAAGATTAATCTGATTTGGCAATTGTTCCACCTCCCTAAATTTTCAAGAATTCCTGATTCCTGCTATTATTTAAGCCTTTATATCCTTTAACCTTTTATATACATAATATATATTATAAAA
>JAHJAV010000114.1 GCA_018813685.1 Nanobdellota archaeon
GGTTATTGGGTTAAACACAAAAAAGGAATGAAGAAACTGAGAAAAAGGGAAGGGGATCGTAGAGTAATCTAACTCCATAAAATAATCTGATTGGATTTATGCTAAGTATAAAGTTTTTCTTTAGGGTTTATCAAAGCATTCTAATCCTCCATTTTCGTAAGTTTTATAAGATAATAACTGTTTTTCTATAGATATGGTTTATCCTATAGGGAAGCGGATAGTGCTGCAAATTGCGAAATTATGGATAAGGAAGATAATCGGGATAGAGAATGTTCCAAAAGACAAGCCGTTTATCTTAGCTGCTAATCATTCGAGCTTTTTGGATGATTTTGCTATAGTTCCAATATTAGTGAATCATTTGAATAAAAGAGTACATATGTACTGCAATGATAGGTTTTATAAGAATAAAATAATGGCTTCTTTTTTAAGGTGGGCAAGCTGCATACCTGTATCAATACAGACAGGGAATAAAGAGACTAATAAAAAAGCATTTGAGTTAGCATTAAAATACTTAAAAAAAGGCGAGCCAGTTGGTATATTTCCAGAAGGCGGAAGATCTCACGATGGGGAGATGAGAGAGGCAAAGACAGGCATTGCGAAACTAGCTTTGACTGCTAAAGTGCCTATCTTGCCTATAGGGATAATAGGATCACATAAAGTATTTCCAAAAGGAGCTAAATTTCCCAAGTTCAAAAGATTTGAGATAAAGATAGGAAAGCCATTTTACCTTGAGGGAAACAAAGATAATAAAAAAGCCTTAAAAGAAGCAACTACTTTGATAATGAAAGAGATTGGAAAACTAATACGAAAGGAGTATAAGCATTAAAATGGATTATCCAATATTGGGAAGGGTGATACCCCCTATAGCTTATTTATGGGTCAGGAAGATAAATGGGTTAGAGAATATACCTCTAGGGGGGGGATTTATAATCTCTCCAAATCATTCGAGTTATGCTGATCATCTTATACTTTCTTCAATAGTCATTAGAAATACGCATAAGAAGATATGTTATTTAGCAAAGAAAGAGCATTTTGAAACTACATTTCAGAGAATGTGGCATGAGGCTACTGGGGCAATTCCTATTGATAGGCAGGCAGGAGGAAAACAAGCATTAGAGACTGCTGTAAAATACCTTAAGCAAGGGAAGATAATAGGGATATATCCAGAAGGGACAAGGACCTTAGATGGGAGATTGCAAAGAGGAAAGACAGGGGCAGCGAGATTAGCATTAGCTGCTAAAGTTCCTATAGTTCCTGTTGGTTTAATAGGGACGTTTGAGATATTGCCTAAAGGAAAAACTATCCCTAAGTTTAAGAGGACTATTGTGAATATAGGCAAGCCAATACATTTTGATAAGTATTATGGAAAGGAAAATGATAAAAAGACAATCAGATTAGTGACTACAAAGGTGATGAAAGAGATAGCAAAGTTATGTAAAAAAAGATATGAGTTTGATTAATCACTATTAAATGGTAATATTTATATAGGGTGCTTTATTTCTGAAGTGTATGAAAGTTTTGCTAGTTGACGACAATAAAGACAGTTTAGATGACCTTGAAAGGGCGGTAAATTCCTTTTATAGAGAGGTTACAATAGTAAAAGCTAAAGATGGCCAGGAAGCTATTGAACTTTATAGGGCTTCGAATGATTTTGATTTGGTGCTTACTGACATAATGATGCATCCTGCAGGGGGATTTGGTTTGACTGCTGAAATTTATGGTTCTGAATCACTTAATAAAGCGCCAGTTGTATATGTTTCTGGCACATGGGCTGATGATTATCTTGGCAGAATGTTTGTCGAACATATCCCGGATGATTTTCCAGTTAGCTTTTGCCCAAAAAGGTTTTGGTTTAAGGATGAAACTGAATTTGCTGATGCTTTAGGCCAAAGGATAAGTGAAGCCCAAGGAAAGTTTTGGGGAAATAGTGGCAGGCATTATGATACAGCTCCATTGAAAAGGATTGAAACAAGATTACAATCAGATTTGCATAGCCATCTAGTAACTTATTTATCAAAAAGATTCGCAGAATTTCTAAAGCCTCTTGCTGAATATGAACTGAAACTTGAAAGTAAAGGGGGATCTGCAGAGCTTTTTCGTAGAGTGTTAAACCAGGTGAGGACATGTGCAATAC
>JAHJAV010000115.1 GCA_018813685.1 Nanobdellota archaeon
ATTATTATGGATTAAATAATTTGACTTATTTTTATAAAATCGGGTCTTTTTCCTTAAGATTGGCTTAATGTTGAATGATTTGTTTATAAAATCCTTATCTTTTAATATACAGATGCCTTGGTGGCATTTAAGGGCATTTGACTGAGGAGTTAAAGTGCAGAAGCACAGCTCGTAGAATATATCGTTGCCTTTAACTTTTGAAAATTCTTTTAATCTGTTCCTTATCTCTTTTTTTCTTTTTTTGTGGATATCTTTCAATAAGTTTAATTTCATTATAAAAAAGAAGAGAAATAAAGTATTTAAATGTAATCTTTAACTATTTTTTCTGTTTAATAGCAGAGTTCATCTCTTTAATCATGTTATCTACTGCTTCGCTGCTCATGCCATGGCCTAAACAGCCCTGCTCAACTGACTCAAATGCAGCTACATGACAGCCTATGCAATGAAGGCCGTGCTTGAGCATTATCTTGGCAGTTTCAGGGTATTTTTCAAGTACCTCTGAAAAGGCCATGTTTTTTGTTATCTTGTCAGCCATTCTCTAATTCATCCCCTTGATAATTATTGCACTAACTGGACATGCTTCTGCTCCTTTTTTATAATCTTCAAGATCTGCGTCATCTACTTCTGCAGATACTGGCTTTGCCCTATCACCATCTAATTCAAACTTATTGTTAGATGCTGCTACACAAGCACCACATGCTATGCATGCATCTGTTACTTCGATTTTATTTTTTGCCATTTTATTCACCTCAAATTTGTGTTTTAGCTGATCAGAATTCTTCAAACTCATCCATCTGCTTTAGGTATCCCTTTCTTTTCAGGAATTCTAACTGTGCCCGACTATATTTGTAGACAACATCCCCTCTTTTGTCTCCGCTGAATTCCCAAGGCTCAACGATAACTAGATCACCTGCCCTTACCCAAAGCCTCCTCTTTAATCTTCCAGGGATCCTACAGACTCTTTTTTTGCCATCAAAGCACCTTATATGCATCCTTGAGCCGCCTAGCCTTTGTTCTAGAATTCCAAAGCATTGAGCGCCTCTAGGCAGATGAATCCTGGATATCTGCTGCTGGATCTCTTCCTGCTGTGCGAGTTCTTCTTTCTTTTTGCTCATTTACAGAGGAGTAAATCTGGGCTATTTAAATAGGTTTCGATAAACGTAAGATTATGAAAACCTTTTTATACAACTTACACCAACTTGAGTTAATATGGCAAAAAAAGGACTGAATCTTCCAAAGGAAAGGACATTTACAGGGCCTGCTTTGGTGTGGAAAAGGATTCTTGCTTTTATTACAGATATACTTATAATAAATGCAGTTGTATTCTTTCCGTTTAAGAAGATAATAGGGGGATTAATCCCGGATTTTAGCTCTTATTCAGAAGCTTATCATTTTCTTATATCAAACCAGAGCTATACTGCAAGGCTAACTGCAGTTTCATTGGTAATGGCTTTATTCGCTATATTATATTTTGTGATTTTAGAGCATAAGCTGAGGCAAACTCCAGGCAAAATATTGATGAATATATTTGTAGAAAGCGAGGTAAAAGAACTTGGATTCCTTCAGTGTGTAGTAAGAAGCATATTTGTGATACCTGCTTTTCCTTTCTTTTTGCTTTGGGTGATTGATCCAGTGTTTATGGTATTTACAAAAGGAAACAGAAGATTAAGCGAGATATTGAGCAGGACAAGAACAGTTGAAACGTATAGAATTGGGTGATAAGATGTATAATGAAAAAAGAAAAAGCAAATGGTCATCTGTAATAAAAGTATTGATAATATTATTTATATTAAGCTTTATTGTTTCGTGGATGATTTCTTTATTTATCGATGATGATTTCAAGCAGGGAAATGTAGCGATAATACCTATTGATGGGGTGATAATGCCAGGTAATTCTAATATGTTTGGCCAGGATATCGTGTCTTCAAAAGAGATTGTCAGCTTTATAGAAGAAGCTGATAAGAATCTAATGATAAAGGCTATAGTATTTGAAATAAACAGCCCAGGCGGAGCAGCTGTATCGACTGAGGAGATTGTATCTGCTATCCAAAAAGTGAATAAGACTACTGTTGCCTATATAAGAGAAGTTGGAGCATCTGGAGGTTATTGGATTGCTGCTTCTACTGACTATATATTTGCAAGCAGGATGTCTATCACTGGTTCAGTAGGGGTTATTGCATCTTATCTTGAGTTTTCTGGATTATTAGATGATTATAATGTGACTTACCAGAGATTGGTTGCAGGCAAATACAAGGATATCGGGAGCCCATTAAAGCAAATGAGCTGGGATGAAGAATCAATATTGCAAAAAGAGATTGATCTGATACATGAATATTTTATTGAAGATATATCCAAAAGCAGAAATTTGTCTGAACGTGAGATAAAAGAGATAGAAACAGCCAGGATTTTCTTAGGGATAGAAGCAAAGGAAATAGGGCTGATAGATGAGTTTGGTGGAAAGGATGAAGCTTTAAGTTATGTTGAGCAAAGATTAAATATCACTGCAGAGCCAACTGAGTATGCAAGGGAAAGGACATTTATGGATCTGCTTAGTGGATTGATGAGCAAAAACTCTTTTTTTGTCGGCAAGGGGATAGGAAGTTCTTTATTGGAAGCAAAACAGACTAATGGGATAAGGGTTTGGACATAAGAAAACAGAAAGTTATTATATAAATCAAATTCAGGAAAGGGGGGACATGAAGAAGAAAGGTTTGTTGCTATTACTGGCAGTTATCTTAGTAATTCCTATAGTATTTGGACTAAGGAATCCTGCTGCAGTTTATTGTAAAGAAATGGGTTATGATTATCAAATTAATGAAACTGATAAGGGGCAGGAAGGCCTGTGTGTTGTTTCAGACGATATAAAACTTGAATCATGGGATTTTTTGAAGGGAAAGGTAGGAAAGGAGTATTCTTATTGCGCAAGACAGGGAAAAGATATTAAAACAGTAAATGAAGGGGGCAATGAATATGCTGTTTGTGTTTCTAAATTTGAAATAAAAGATAGCTCTTTAAAAAGCACTTCGACTTCTGAAGAAGTCCCCATGACTAAGCTGATGGGCCTGGATGAAAAATTATATGAGGCAACTTCACCAATAACAGAAAAAACAGGAGATGCTCCTTTTCAAAATCCAAATAAAGTAGGCTCAATCTATAATGCTACTATCTTTCCCTATTGGGATTGGAGAGACCCTCCGGGCGGGACAAAGTATAATAAAAGTAATTTTGCATTTTTTGATAATGATAATGGGTGGTTAACTTCTGTCAAAGACCAAGCATCATGCGGGAGCTGCTGGGCGTTTTCTGCCTTGGGAATATTAGAATCCCAATATAGTATATATCAGAATAACTCAAGACTAAATCCTGATCTGTCTGAACAGGATCCAGTTTCGTGTTGTGATTACTGCGGGGATTGTGGTGGGGGTTGGATGAATGAAGCTCTTTATTATTCCAAGTATGAAGGAGTATGTGATGAAAATTGTTTCCCGTATACTGCGCTAAACGGCCAGTGCAGCAGTAAATGTTCAGATTACAGCAGCAGATTATGGACTATATATGATTATAATTACATCGGCAAGCTGTCAATAAACCAGACAAAACAGTATCTTATTGATTATGGCCCACTGTCAGTTGGGATGGATATAAGCACCAGTACAGTATATACAACTGATGAATTAGCGATTGGTACATGTGTAGAGGATGAAGAAGATCACGGCGTAATTCTAGTCGGATACAATGATACAGGAGAATACTGGATATTAAAGAATCAATGGGGTACTTCATGGGGTTATGATGGGTACTTCAAAATAGCTTATGGTGAGTGTAATATTACTGATGATATCAGTTATATCATGATAGTAAATCCCCCGAATTTTAAACCCGGAATAACATTAAACAATCCTTTAAGTTATACTAATTCCAACCAAACAACATTTAATTTTACAATATCTAATAGGGCTGCATCAAGCTCTACATGTGATTTGATTATTAATGGAAGTGCAAACCAGACTAACTCTTCTGTAAATAATGGAACATCAACATTGTTTTTGCTGAATCTTTCTGAAGGTGTTTACAGCTGGAATATATCCTGCTGGGAAGATGATTTAGGGATAGTTAATTCGACTGAAACTAAGAGATTGGTGGTGGACTTGACAAAACCTGGGTTTTCGAATAATGTAAGCTCTGGAGATTACAAAAGATATACCAATTTCACAGCAAATATAACAGTCAATGATAACTATAACTTAAGCCATATATGGATGGAAAGCAACCATAGCGGAGTAATGCAGAACTATAGTTATAGTATCTCTGGAATAGAGTACAATTTTAGCAGAAGCTATAATATAACCGGCCTGAGCAGAAATGGTACTCTTGCATTCAGGTTTTTGTTTAATGACAGCGCTGGAAATGAGAATTCAAGTGACTGGACATATATCAGCATAACTAATACTGTACCTTTGATTACTAACCTTACATTGAATTCAACAAGCAGCTTAAATATGACAAATGGAAATCTGACTGGTTATTTTGACTATTCTGATATTGATAGCGATGCAAATACATTAAATGAAACAAGATGGTATAATAACAGCGATTATGTTTCTGCATTGGATAACCTAACCTCAATAAGCTCAGGCAACCTGTCTAAGAATGAGGTTTGGCTTTTTTCTGCAAGGGTATATGATGGGTATAACTGGAGCATATGGTATAATTCAAGCAATATAACTTTAAGGCAAATCCCAACTACACACCCTACACTAAGTTCTGTTGCTGATTATGATTCAGATGGAAATATAGAGATAAACTGGAGCGATGATGGTAATGAAACTGGTGAAGGTTATAGAGTTTATAGGTATACGAGCGAGATAACCTCAATAACAAGCTCTGTCTTAAATTTAAGTTCCGGAATAGCAGAAGGAATTGGGTTTTTTGAAGATAACACTACAGTGCATGGAACAAATTACTGGTATGCTTTAGTAACTGTTGATTCTAACGGTTATTATAATGATAGTATAGTCTCTAATAGTTTAAATGGAAGTGCGAATGACACTATAGATCCTAAGACTACAACCTATGTTAATATAACTGGTTCTGGAAGCACTGCAACATTAAGATGGTATAATGTAACAAGAGACGCAAGCGAGAATTCTGATTATTATGGGATTCAATATGTAATATATTATGGCACTGTGTTTAATTCCTCCAAATCATTGGCTAATGAGTCTATAACAGGGTACAGCACTGCAACAGTTTCTACAAATTATACAACTATCTCTGTTTCGAGCTCAGGATTATATCATTTTATTGTGACTACTTTAGATGATGCTTCTAATAAGAACCTTGCATTGAGTTATTCTTCTAATTATGGAAATGCCAGCCTTACATATACTGCACCTGCAGTAACTAGCGGTGGTGGTGGGGGCGGTGGCGGAGGAGGTGGTGGTGGGGGCGGTGGCGGAGGATCTTCACCTAAAACTAATCTTGACATCAAGCCAGGATTTTCAAGCGGTTTTGGGATTACTACAAAACAAACCCAGGGGGATGAAGCTACATTTACTGTGAATAATGAAAAATATAGTGCTAAAGTTTCAAAGCTAAAGGATGATTCAGTAACTGTAGATGTTGCAGGTTCATCGTCTGTTTTCAAGCCAGGAGATTCAAAGGAATTTGATGTAAATAATGATGGGACTAATGATTTGTCAGTAATGCTAAGCAAGATAGATGGAGGAAGAGCAGAGATCATATATAAGATGCTTGTCCAGCTAAAAGAGGAAAATCAGGAAGATATTTCGGGCGAAAAATCTGATAAAATTGCTCTGGTTGAGCAGGATTTAGCCCCAGAAATACCAGTTAAGAAAACTAACTGGGGGAATATAGCCCTGATTTCTGTTTCTGTAATCTTAGCAGGATTGATTATCAGTTATGCAGTTATACACAGAAGCACAAAAATCAACTGATCAAAAAAACATTATCATTTTCCCTTACTTTGCTTTTTGTTTTAACTGCTACTCTTTCTCCTTGCTTTGCTGTTTCTATAGGTTTATGATGTTTTTCCATTGAAGACAATGTTTGTTCAATCACTCCAGTTGTAGGGCCCTGGAACATCATATGATCATTTAACCTTAACTTTCCGGATTCTAACTTTATTTCTGCGACCATGACCTTATTGTAGAAGTTCTTTACTTTTCCTATGTAGATCTTCTTTTTTGTAGCTTTACTGCCGTAGATTCCAGCCCATTCATTCATTGGCTTCCCTAAGTAAAAGCCTGTTGAAAAGCCTCTGTTGTAGACTGTTTTTAATCTATTTTTCAGTCTCTTTATTAAATCTTTATTGTAGTGCTTTGCCATAGTACATCTAAGAATTGAAAGATGGCAATCAAGATAAATCTTTCCCTAGTTCATAACCACTTTGGAGTAAATAATAATAAAAAGATTTAAATAGTAATTGCTTTAACCATAATAAAATGGGATTAGAAATGCATTTAACTGAAATATTTTTTGAAAAAGAAGAGAGAAGAACGGATTTTAACCCCCATAATATCTATCTACCAGCTTGTGGGTGCCTTGATGAAGAAAGTGTTTTCTGGGTTGCATGCGCTGAAAGGTATAGCGGGTTAAGGGGTGGCATAAAAAGGAGGATAGCGGTAGGATTGCAACCAGGTAAAGAACCAATCACAATAGAGCTAAAGACAAAAGAGCCACAAAGCATTGCAAAAGAGGGAGGTAGGCTGATGGTGGTAGGTAATGATATAACTGAAATCCACTATCAGGATAAGGATAAGCCAGTTGTATTGAGGAATAGCCATCCATTGGATATTCGTGGCGTATTCGATGAGTTTTTTGGGGCTTTAACACCAACAAGAACAGTACGTTGCTTTGGCATAACAAGATTAAACTGCATGGGGGATATAGGAAATCCGGTATATGATATAACAGAATCAGGTGGTAAGGAGGCGATTGCTACTCTAAACTATATCAAAGGTATTGTTTCTGACAGAGAAACTGTTTATTTCCTTCATATCCCTGTAGAGTTATCTTCAACACATTATAGAACTAATTTATACTGTCTAAAACCTAGTTCCAGAGACATTATCCCCGTCTATGAATGGGGTAGTCCTGAGCAAAAGATGATAAGTTATGGTGCTTTACTTATGGATGGATGGGATGTGGATGGAGGCAGGTTGTATTTCCTAATCCCAGCTAATAATTGTTTCCCTATGCCGGAGCCAGCTAAAAAAAGTGCCATTGTGTCAGCTAAGCTTGATGATTTAAGATTTGATTATGTGGCCTTAGAAGGTGGCTTATTAGATAAAGGATATTGTAAATCACTTTCTGTAAGAACATACGGAGATACAACTAAAATTGGCCTGGTTACTAGTGCCTTTGTTGGGACATTTGAATTAACAAGTCATTAAAACAGCATCAATAGCTTCTCTGTAACATTCAGTTGTAACTTTAACATATTCTGGGCTTCTGTTTCTGCCTTCTATTTTGAATGCACCTATCCCTGCTTCAATTAATTTGTCTATTATCTCTATTGCGCATAAATCTTTTGGTGAGATTATATAATCTTCTCCTAGTTCAAATTCATGATCTTCTTCAATGTCTTTGATTAAGTATTTTCTTCTACAGGGTTGTAAGCATTCTCCCCTGTTGGCTGATTTATTGAAAATTTGTTGGGACAGGAAACATCTTCCTGAAATGCTAACGCACATTGCTCCGTGGATGAATGTTTCTATCTCTACTTTAAGGTTATGCTGTCTTATCTTTTTTATTATATTGTTTATTTGATTTAAAGATAGTTCTCTTGCTAAGTTTACTCTTTTTATATTTTTGAATTTTGAGGTTATTGCATTTAATGCTTCAAAATTACTTATAGATGATTGTGTGCTTAGGTGAATAGGGATATTGAGCTTGTTTGCTTCTTTTATTACAGAAAAATCCCATGCTATTACTGCATCAATCTTTTCTTTCTTTAGTTTTTTTAAGAGTGATTTTACTTTTCTTATTTCGTTTTCGTAAATGATTGTATTAAGAGTGAAATAGGCTTTAACTTTATTTTTATGGCAGAGATTTATGACTTTTTTTATGTCTTTTACCTCAAAGTTCTTAGCGCCCATCCGCATGTTTAATTCTTTTATCCCGAAGTATATAGAATCAGCTCCTGCGCCTATTGCTGCCTTTAGGCTTGTGAAGTCTTGTATTGGTGATAGTAGCTCTGGTTTTTTCATATTTGTTACTAAAATAACATTTTATTTAAATAGTTATCCTGAAACCACATTAGAATATCGCTACTTTAGTATAGAAAAACTTAAAAATTAGAGTGGATTTTTTATTGAAAAATTAGGTAAGGGGGATGAGAGAATGACTGATTTTATTATAGGGGGAGGTGGACCTACCCCTGAAATATCGAATAGTATGGTTGGTATATACCAAGGAGTTATGGAACATGATCCTACAGCTGTTGTTTATTTTGCTAAGCACGGTGTTGCTGGCCTTAGGAAGGGAGAGATATTTAAGGCGCAATTCACTCCTGATCAGATTGGAAGAATAAAAGATCACCCAACAAGCTTTCCAGGCAACTCCAGAGAAAAAGTAGGTAGTGAAGACCTTGACCTATTAGGGAGGGTTGCATCTGAGTTGGGCATTAGGCGTTTTTTCTTTGTTGGAGGGGATGATAGTGCTGTAAATACTAACACTATTGTAGAGTATCTTAACAGCCTAGAATTTAGAAGTAAGTATGGAAGTGGTTTAGGTTTTGAGGTGCAAGTTAATGGTGTGCCAAAAACAATAGATAATGATCTGCCTAAAGAGGCAGCATATGATGAAAGCGTACCTGGAATAGAACATCCTAGAGTTGTGGTTGTTGATGGCATGGTAAAATGCTTTGATTTTTGCCCAGGGGCTGGTGATGCAGCAACTGCTCTTGCTAATATTGTTTTGGAACAGGCAACTGAAGCAGAATCATTACAGCGACATTATTTAATAGAGTATCCAGGAAGAAAGAATGGTGAAATTCTAGCTGCTGCTTGTGTTATTGAAAGGTTTGGATATGGGCCCCATGGATATTTTGTACCTGAAAGAGCAACTTCGGCCAGGGGTAATTCTTATTTTGATATGGATAAATTTGCTGATCTGGTAATGTGGAGGCAAAAAAATCACGGTTGGGGTGTTTATTTAATATCTGAAGGTGTTGTTAATAGAGATGGTACGGTGTGGGCAGAAACTAAGGTAGAAGGAGATGGTTTTAGGGGATCAACAGCAGGTGGTGTTGTTTTTAAGGTTCAAGATTTTGTTGATGCTCAAGCTAAGAAATTTGGTTGTAAGGTTGATGTAAGGCCAATTAGGCCTGGATCTGAATATGCAAGAACAAATAGATCCAGGAGGTCTCCAGTTGATAGAGATGTATCTTTTAGAGCAGGATACGATGCTGGAAAATGGGCAGTACAAGAACAGATATCAGGGTATGTGGTAGGCATAGTAAGAACTGAAACTAAAGACGAGCCAAAATGGGAAACTTCATTAGTTCCTTGTGGTTTGATAGCAGGAAAGACAAGTTCTCTACAACCCCAGTTTATCCTAGAAGAGAGATTAGGCAGGCTGGAGGTTAATGGTGTACAGAGGGATGTTAAAACTGTAAGAATAGATCCAAGTTTTGAAAGATACTGTAGACCCATATTGGGGGAAATTGAAGAAGTAGAGCCTCTGGGAGAGATGGAAATGGTTCAATTAAAGTGTTTAGAAGAAGTAGTTAACTAATTTCCTTTATATTTATTATTTTTATATCTTCTTCAATCCTAGGACAAGCTGTGTTGACCCATGCCTGGATGAATGGGAAGTTTTCCATCTGGCTGTAATCGATGGTGTCTGCGATGAATATGTAGAACTTCTTTTTTGGGTATTTTTTTTCGAGATTGGTTAGTTTTTTTATGTTATAATATTGTCCTTTCTTTTTTGATACTAAGATTCCAATCACATCGGAACTTAAGAATTTCAACATAGCTGCCTTTTTTCTTCTTTCGTAGTTTTCTATGTCTTTTTGTTCTATTTTTGTTAATTGATTATTTAATGGATTATATTTATAGACTGGTTTTTTTGTTTCTAATGCAACAGCCAATGGATGGAAGCTGCCATCGCCAATGTAGAGAAAAAAATCAACACTATCTTTTATTTTGGCTGCGTTTTCTGCATTGCAGCCGAGGATCTGGCCAGCGATAATAACTTTTTTAATTTTAGGATTAATTTGTTTTTTAGTTAATGAATCTTTTATCGATGGAAGGCTATCTAAGAACTGGATTGAACTGACTAATCCGATATTCGCTTCTAGCCTGCCTGCTAGGCCTTTGCTTAGCGCTATTGGATTATTGTATTTTGCTTCTATGAATAATGTTTTCATATTCTGGAAGAAGCCTGTGCAGTATATAAATATTTTTAAAACTAGGGCTTTGGTGAACTATTTACCTAGAAGAATCAGACTGCCTTTCAACTTCAAGCTTTTTAGAGATTGCATTAGAAGCCCTGTCTGAGCTGTAAGCAGCGATTATCTCTTCTGCTAAACATTCGACAATGCCTTTTTTTGAATTAAAAGAACGCTGATAAGCTCCCTGAGTCATCAATCTCAATACGATGTCTATCCTTCTCTGAGGAGCGCACTCAACTGCCTTTGGGTAACGAGCTCCGCCATATTCTATAGTTATGATCTCTTCTCTTGGAGCGGCATTCTCCAAAGCTTTAACAAAAACTTTAATTGGATTTTCTTTTGTGTTTTTTTCTATACGCTTAAATGTGTTCTCTACAATATCATAAGCAGTATGGGCTTTTCCGGTTATCTTGGAAGTTGACCTGAAATGCTTTTTTGACTTGTGGCCTGGAATCATTACCTTATTGATCAGCCTTTCTACGATAAAAACCTTGGATTTATGAAACTTATTTCCGTGGTATCTTGCCCCTGTCTTAGGGACTAATTTAGGCTCCAAAGTTATGTAAGAGACTAATCCGGGGTCACTTACTTTTATTTCCCCTGTGTTCCATTTGTTAAATGCTAATATTTCTGCCATTTTATTTTTTATATTTCATTATTTTCTAGCTTTTTCTATTATTCCCCTTCTTAAAGCGTTTAAGCTCTGATCATTAACCTTTATAACAGACCATCTTACTCCAGGAATATCCCCTTTTGACTTGCCCATTGCACCGCCAATGCATTCTACCATTACCTCATCGTGCTCGTCAATAAGCTTTGTTGCGCCATCGCCTGGGCAGAAAGCAGTTATCTGCTTCCCATTCTTGATAAGCTGAACCCTGACACATTTTCTCATAGCCGAGTTTGGCTGTTTAGCCTCGAACTGGACCTTCTCGAGAACAATGCCTTTAGCCTGTGAAGCGCCCTGAAGAGGATCAGATTTTTTCTTTAAATCCCTCATCCTTCTGGTGTACCATTTACTGCTCCACCTAGCCTTTATCCTTTTTTTCTTCAATCTGTTTCCCGCGTTCAATCCACGTGATTTATTTCCCATGTTATGATTTAGGATTAAAGTACCATTTAAAAATCTTTTGGTCGTATAACAATCAAATGACCTTAATATCTTCGACTTTAAAGTACCGCCCTACAACCTCCTTTAGATAATTAATGTTTTTCCTGTCCCGCCCTATCAAAAGCCCTTTTGTTTTTGTGTCTGGACCGGATATTGTTATGATATTGTTTTCATCGCTTATTTCATTAACATGAAGGGGCATTACGAAATTCCTTATGAACTGCCTGACATCAGGACTGAATTCAGCTACCTTTATCTTCTTTTTAAGCAAATCCTCTAGGCGCCTTATGTTGCTGCCGCCTTTGCCTATTGCCTTGCCTATCTCGTTTTCTTCTACAATGAATATTAGATGGTCATTTGATATGCAATCTTTGACTTTTGCCCTTGTCAAATTCTCAAAAAGCTTGATGTAATTCATCAAATTTATGTCATATTTTATCCTACTCATTTCAAAACACTCAAAACAGAAATAGAAAAAGGCTTTTTACATAAGATCCCTAATTCGTCATTAAGGTATTTCAACTGGATTACCTCAACTTTATTAAGTTTAATATAATGATCTATTGCGCTTTTTGCCTTATCGCTGCAATTGGCGCTTAAGTATATTTTGATTATCCTGCCTAGCTTAAGATTTTTAAGTGTCTCATCTGCACCGATTAGCGCATTCTTTCCTTTCAAAAGCTTTCTTATTTCAACAATATTTTTATCAGCAATCTGCTCTGCCATTTTAAAGACCTCTGTTTATTTCTTCACCTTTGTCACTAATCCAGGCAATCCTGTACCTACTGGAATAGGCTGATTAAGCATAACATTTTCAACAACTGAGTTTAATTTATCCTCTTCGCCTATCAAAGCAGCATTTATTATGTGCCTCAGCGGTGTTTCGAAGCTTGCTCTTGCTAAAACTGAGCTCTTTTCTGAAACAACACCATATCTGGTAATGCCTTTTACGCTTCCTGAATTGCACATTGTGTCTGCAACAAGCATTATATGCCTTATATCAACATCAAGGCCCTGGCTTTCGATAACTTTGTAAACTTCATTTATGATTGCCTGCCTTGCTGCCTCTACACCAAGAACCTTCTCTATCTCAAATATATCATTAGTGGTTGTTCGTGTAGAATCTACAAAATCAAGCTCCAATATTAATTTTAAGTTAGAGCCTGCGGTTATGATTATGTATTCATCTCCTCTTTTTACAGGCAGTACCTGAGTAATACCCTTTATACCTTTTAAGTGCACTTTCTTTATCTTTTCTTTATCCAAGTAAACCTGATTTATACCGTCTTCTTTTGATTTTGCTTTTAATACGATAGAATCCTTATTATTCCTTACATTATACCCCTTTATGCTGTTTTTAATCGCTTCATTGACTACATGCTCAGTTATTCCAAAATCACCCATCTTTTCTGAATCAAGCTTCAATTCAATTGATGAATCTGCCATATTTACAGTAAGTTCAGATATTACTTCGCCCAATAAAGTTTCTTTGATTGACAATGCAAGTTTTCTTATGTCGCTTCCCTTTGAATGATCTTTATTAAGATAGATTTCCATCATAGGTGTAGCCAATTTGCTTCTTCCATCCAGAATCTCTATTATCCTTGGAAGACCCATTGTAACATTCATCTCTGCAACTCCTGCGAAATGAAATGTGTTAAGGGTCATCTGTGTTCCTGGCTCACCTATACTTTCTGCAGAAACAATCCCTACACATTCGCCTGCTTCAACCTTGGCACCCTCATATTCTATCAATGTCATCTCTAAGACCTTCTTTATCTTTGCTTCAGACAAATCTTTAGTATATTCTTTGATTTCATCCAATATCTTTTTTGGCAATTTATTTTTGTATTCTGTAAAGACTGACATGATCATCCACCTACTGTTTTTATGATTCTTTTGACATTTAATATTCCGCCTTCTGATTTTGAAACATCTATTCCATCCTCACCATAGCTAAATTGAACAATCCTCTTTGCAGCATCTCTAATAGTACCATCATACTCTACCTTTAAGTCCTGCATTGCGTTTGATAATCTCCTATATAGATAACCGGATTTGGGTGTTCTAAGCGCAGTATCCATCAGTGAGTCTCTTCCAGTCATTGCTCCAAAAAAGAATTCAGATGGGTTAAGGCCAGATTTAAATCCATTTGCTATGAACCCACGTGCTGATGGGCTTAAGTCTCCTCTCTTGAAAGCAGATAAGGTCCTATCTTTATACCCTTTATCTATCCTCTTGCCCCTCATAGCCTGCTGGCCTACACAAGATGCCATTTGAGCTAGATTTAATAGATTCCCTCTTGCGCCAGAGTCTGCCATGACCATGGTATGGGTTTTTTTATTAGCATTCTTTGCAACTATCTCCCCTGTCTTGTTTCTTGCCCTATTTAGAACTTCCAATATCCTCAGTTCCAATGTTTCCTTAAGTGTCTTTCCAGGGAATGTATCCAGCTTATTATTATTAAAAAGATTAATCAGTTCATCAACTTCTTTTCTTGCATTGTCAAGTGTTTCCTTTATGCCTATAACTGCGTTTTCAGGCAAGTCTGTATCTGAAATAGGTACTGTGAATCCTACCCTTAATAGAACATCTATACCTAATCTGAACAACCGGCTAAGCATCTCAATTGTCCTCTCCTTGCCATATTTTTTATGTATGCCCCTAAGCAATAATCCTGAGCCTTCTCCAAGATTGTTCCTATCCATAATACCGCTAACAAGTTTTCCATCCTGGATCTTAACATATGCATCATGCTCACATTTATCTCTTTTGCATGACTGGCACCTTAAGCAATTTCTTGCCCTTCCTGTAAAGTTAAAGTCTTCTGGAATAAGAACTGAGAATATCTCTTTTCCATTTATCTTTTCTTTCCTTGGTATTTTTGAAAAATCGGTTATTCCAGCAGATGCTAACAAATCAATAGCTTCTGGCCTGGTAAAATCCATCCCTTTGGTCAATAAATAATTTCCAGAGATAGCATCCTGCACGCAGCCAATTATGCTTAATCCATACCTTGGTGAGATCAATTGAGTCTGGACTTCCATCAATATTTCTGCTTCTGCTCTTGCTTCCTCTGTTTGAGGTATGTGCAGATTCATTTCATCGCCGTCAAAATCTGCGTTATAAGGGTGGCATACAGCTGGATTTAATCTTAATGTCCTGTAAGGGAGAACTTTAACCCTATGGCACATCATTGACATCCTATGAAGAGAAGGCTGCCTGTTGAATATAGCAACATCTCCATCAAGCAAGTGCCTCTCTACAATATAACCTGGCTGTATTTCTTCAAGGCTTGCTTCGATTGTCTCTTCTGTCAGCTTTTTCTTTTTTCCATCTGGCCTGATCAGATAATTAGAACCTGGGTATTTACCTGGACCATTCTTTATGAATTTTTTTAGGTAATTAATGTTCCATTCATTAACTCTTTCTGGAACTGTAAGCTTCATTGCAATTTCCATAGGAACACCGACTTCATTCAAGCCAAGCATAGGGTCTGGACTGATAACTGTTCTTGCAGAGAAGTTTGTTCTTTTTCCTGCAAGATTGTGCCTTATTCTTCCTTCTTTGCTTTTTATTCTCTCTGTAATTGTCTTTAATGGCTGCCCTGACCTGTGCCTAGCAGGGGGAAGCTGCGCAACTGCATTATCAAAGAAAGTAGTAATATGATATTGCAGTAAGTCCCACAAATCCTCTATGATTATCTCTGGAGCTCCTGCATTTATATTTTCAAATAATCTTTGGTTGATCCTTACGATGTCTCCAAGCTTATGTGTCAAGTCATCTTCTGACCTTTCACCTGATTCAAGAGTGATAGAAGGGCGCATTGTTACTGGAGGAATAGGCAATACTGTCAATACCATCCATTCTGGCCTTGCATGCTTAGCTACTAATCCAAAAAGCTCAAGATCTTCATCTGAAATCTTTTCAAGCCTTGTCCTTACTTCAATAGGATTTAATCTTTTTTCATTCTCCATATAAGTAGTAGGCTTCTCTAATGTTATTTTCTGCTGCCTTGCTTTGCACCATGGGCATTTGTTGACTGTCTTTAAGCTTGAGATAATTTCTTTTAAGTGCTGCCTTCTTGCTTCAAGGCCTGATTCCTGCTCTATCTTGTCAAGCTCTGCTGTTGCAGTATCTATCTTGTTCTTAGGGATCAATATTCTTCCGCAGTCCCTGCAAGTGCATTTAAGCAAGTTCATTATTATTCCTACAAATTTGATGTGAATGATTGGCCTTGCTAATTCAATATATCCGAAGTGGCCTGAGCATTCTTTTAGCTTACTGCCGCATGTCTTGCACTTAAGGCCTGGATCTATAACCCCTAATCTTATATCCATAAGGCCGCCATCTACTGGATAACCTTCTTTATCATAAAGTTCTGGAGTTACGATCTTAGCTGAAGCCATCTGCTTTATTGTTTTTGCAGATAAGACTGAGAATATGATACTGCTGATCTGCTTGCTTACAAAAACATCCTGAGGCTCTATCCTTTCTATCTTCTTTTCTTTAGGAGCATCAGTTGTTTCTTCTACAGATTCTTCCTTTACTTCTTTTACTTTCTTTTCCTTTTTCTTTTTTTCTTCTGCCATGTTATTCTCTCAATATTTACCTTTCAAAAATAATTTTGGATATATGCAAAGCGACTTGAACTCATCAAGTATAAGCTTGAATGCGTATGAAACTTCGATAAATGATATCTCTGAGTTATCACCGCATACAGGACAATAGCTTTTGTTCTTGAATTCATCCCTTACTGCGATAAGCCCGCAGCCTTCACAGACTGGAACTATAGTCTTGTCTGAATCAAAACGCTCTTTTAATAATAGAGATGCTCCATGTGCGACAAATGTGTCTTTTTCCATCTCCCCTAATCTTAATCCGCCTTCTTTTGCTCTTCCCTCTGTTGGCTGCCTTGTCAAAAGCTGGATAGGCCCTCTTGCTCTGGAATGAAGCTTGTTTGCAACCATGTGCTTTAGCTTTAAGTAGTACATATTTCCGATGTAGATCTTAGCCTGATATGCTTCTCCTGTTTCTCCATTATATAATGTTTCAGTTCCGTTTTCTCTGAAGCCTAATCCAAGAAGCTCTTTTCTTAATTTTTCTTCTGGCTCTGCATCAAATGTTGTTCCATTTATGTATCTTGAATTTAAAGCCCCTACTTTTCCGCCAACTAATTCAATAAGATGAGCTATAGTCATTCTTGATGGAATACCATGGGGTGAGAATATTAAATCTGGCTTTATTCCTGATGCACTGAATGGAATGTCTCCTTCTGGAACAATAAGTCCAACTACACCCTTTTGACCGTGCCTGCTTGTAAATTTATCTCCAACTTCTGGAACTCTTTCGTCCCTTACCCTTACCTGCACAAGCTTGTTGCCTTCTTCGTTTTCTGTTATCAAAACAAAATCAACAACCCCTTTTTCTCCGTGCTTAACACCAACTGAACTTTCTCTTCGTGTAGAAGAAGCTAAATTGTATTCATCTAATGAGCTTAAGAATCTTGGGGGAGATGTTTTTCCAATTATAACATCGCCTTCTTTAATCCCTGCTTCAGGGTAGATTATTCCATCTGGCTCTAAGAACCTGTAATCCTTTTCTGATTTATAGCCTTTAACATCCTTATCAGGTATGCTGACTTCATCGACTAAGCCGCCAGCATATCTTAACTCTTCTGCAATGCTTGGCCTGTAATATGAGCTTCTTGCAAGGCCTCTTTCAATTGAACCCCTGTTTAGGATAATAGCGTCCTCCATATTATATCCTTTGTAAGACATTATTGCAACAATCAGGTTCTGGCCTGAAGGATGCTTATCATAATCAGATATCTCGTGCATTATTGTCTGCACTAATGGAATCTGAGGTTCGTGAAGCAGATTAACATCCATATCCATCCTTAATGAAAAATTAGAAACATAAAACCCTAATGACTGCTTTTGGTTTTTAGAGCCTGCGTTAAGCCTTGTTGACTGATTGAAGTTAGCATAAGGAACTAATGAACTTGCCAATCCCAACATAGCCAAGGGGGTAATCTCAAGATGAGTATGCTCTGGTGTAATCTCAGAATCAAAGAATGCAGTATAACAATTTTCTTCTTCAGCAGCATCTATATATTCTAGAACTCCTTGTTTGATAAGATCTCCCCAGGAGATTTCATCTTTCTCTAGCTGTTTAACATGTTTTTCTGTAAGCAATGGCTGACCTTCTTTTACGACTATCAATGGCCTTCTTGCCCTCCCTTTGCCGCATTCTATTTCAACAATGTCTGATTTTTCGTCGTGATAAACATTAATATTAGAATCCAGCTTTCCTCTTCTTCTCTCTTCCTTAAGCTTCTCTATAAATAGTCTTGGCTCGTCTATTGTGCCTACAAATCTTGAGTTTATGTATACTTCGCTCATTTTAAAAATCTCCGATTTTTAACAATGCTAAAAATTGATAAATTTATCATTTTAGATTGATTTTAACCCCATGCTTTTTAGCGATTTTAATAACTCTTCTTCATTTGTTTGAGAAGAAACTGAGCATAATAGTGCAAGATTTTTTCTTAATCCGATGTTTGTTCCTTCGGGTGTTTCTATTGGGCATAATCTTCCCAAATGGGTGCAGTGAAGCTCCCTTGCCTCGAAGTTTTCCTGAGATGCTGACAATGGAGAGACTACTCTCTGAAGATGGCTTAATGTTTCAAGGAAATTCAATCTTTGGATTCTTTGTGAAACTCCTTCCCTGCCGCCTACCCATGAGCCTGTTGCCATAGATGAATAGATTCTTTGGGTTAAAAGCTTGTCTCTGATGATTACTTTGATTGAAGGGAATTTTCCCCTCTTAACAATCCTTTGAAAATTGTATAATAGGTCGCCTATTAAAACTTTTAAGTTAACTCTGAATAAATCTCCAAGCAGATCCCCACTTAATTTTAATCTCTTGTTCATATAATGGTCCTTATCATCAACACTTAATTCGCCGTTGGATACTCTTATGAATTTTTTCACAACTTTGCATAAGTTATAGGCTTTGTATATCCTGTCTTCTTTGTTAACGCCTAAATGGGGGAGAAGGTATCTGTCAAGTATTTCAACCATCCTTTCTACCCTAATTTCTTTTGATTGGGTTATTCCTATTCTCTTTGCAACATAATCCAATGCATCTTCTTCTGTCTTGATATCAACAAATTCAAAAAGATTGATTAAAACTTCATCATATTTCAGGTCTTTTGAAACAAAGTTCATTATCTCTTCATCTTTCAAAAGGCCAAGCGCCTTTATTATAACTATGATTGGAATCCGTTTAACCCGGGTAAATGTAAGATAGAAAATTCCATCTTTCATCTTTTCCAATGTGTGCGGAATCTTGAAAGAGCCCCTTTCAGAAAATAATTTTGCAATATATGCTGAAGGGCCGCTTGACGGCTTCTCTACAAGAATCCTGTTTGCTGCTAAATCCTCAATATTAATCAGAACCTTTTCTGTTCCGTTGATTATAAAATATCCGCCAGAATCATCTGGGTCTTCGCCTTTCTGGATAAGCTCTTCCCTGCTTAATTTATGAAGATGGCAGTTTTTACTCTGGAGCATTATTGGAATATTGCCCACTTGCGTAGTGAAACTTTCTCTTTGCACCCCATTTATATGGGCACTTACTTCAATAAAAGTGGGAGCTGAGTAAGTTAATTTTCTTAATCTTGCTTCTATTGGATAAATATTCCTCTTGCTTCCGTCTGCTTCAGTTATCTCCGGCTTAGTTACCCATATCTTATCTAACTTAATCCTGAAATCGTCGATGTTTTGTGGAATTATTGTTGGAACAATTTCCTTGTTCTCCTCTATTATGCTGTGAAGCTCCTTTTCTATAAAATTATTGAACGATGCAATATTAGAATCTAAAAAACTCTGGTCTTTAAAATATTTAGAAATAAGGGTTTTAGAATATTTATACATTCACAACACCCCTATAGAAATATGATTCGCCTGCTGTCTGGCTTTTTCTTGTTATCTTGATTACCTCTCCTTCTTTAGGATTTAGATGAGAAATTGCCGTGTCGTTTTTTCTTATCTTAGGCAGCTCTTTTAAAGAGATTGCATAACTTTCAAGCAGCTCTTTTTTCTCTTTTTCGTTGAGCTTTGTATGCTCTGGCACTAAGATGTGCCCCATTACATCGTATTTTTTTTTCATTTTGTTTTTTTAAACTTATGAAAGCAATGGGCCCGACGCGACTTCCGTATTACTTAACTTCGAACGCGCGACCACCTCATTAAAAGTGAGGTGCTCTACCAGGCTAAGCTACGGGCCCAAACGCCCTGGCCGCGATTCGAACGCGGGTCGAAGCCGGTCTGTTACTATTTTCTGAGTATCGACAGGGCTTCATGATAGGCCACTACACTACCAGGGCCTAAATCTCCTGTTTAAACGGCATTTTATCCTCTATTAGTTAAATGAAGCTGATTATTGTAGCATTTCAACTAAAGAAAGATTAACTGCCATCATACGGTGGATTTTTCGGTTATTTATAAATCTATCGTTTTTTGGTATGTGGAATGCTTTGATAAACCCTAAAGAAAAACTTTATACTTAGCATAAATCCAATCAGATTATTTTATGGAGTTAGATTACTCTACGATCCCCTTCCCTTTTTCTCAGTTTCTTCATTCCTTTTTTGTGTTTAACCCAATAACC
>JAHJAV010000116.1 GCA_018813685.1 Nanobdellota archaeon
TAACTTCATCCAATGTTATATCTTTTTTATGACCCATTTTACAGTAAATCACAAAGAACCTCTTTTATTATCAAGAACAAACAGATTATTATAAACATATCTATTTCCAGTAATCATGCCCTGGAGCTAGTGTCTTATAGCCTATTTTCTGCAGGCTTTCTAAGCTCTCTTCCATCTTTCCTGGGTCTGAGAATGGGAAATCTGTCCTGCCGAAGCCGTTTTGGAATAAAGTGTCTCCTGAAAATAGAACTTTTTCTTTTTCATAGTATATGCAGATAGAGCCTTTTGTGTGGCCGGGTGTTTTTATTATCTTTAGTTCTTTTGTGTCTTTTAATGGGTTTAGGGTTACTTTGAAGTGTGCTGCTAATAGAGGATCCCCTATTGTGTAGAGCTTGTTCTTTTTTAGTATGGTGATTTCTTCTTCTGAGGTGTAGAATTTTGCATTTTTGAAAAGGTCAAAATTGCCTATGTGGTCGTAATGGAGATGTGTGAAAATAACTTTGGTGATTTTGTCTGGGTTAATTATTTTGCTTAGCTCTTGTTCAACTATCTGCCTATATTGTTTAGGACCTGCATCTATAATGGTTTTTTCTTTGAAATCCAGAAAGTAGATGTTGCTGTCTACGTTCAGTTTCCATACCTTTGGAGCGATTTGATTTATCATTAGAAAACAAGTAGAAAATGGATATTTATAAAATTGTCTAAATTGGATACTCAAAAATTCAACTAATGTTGCATTAACCTAATTTGGGCTAAATTATGGCGAGCTTCTAAGAGAAGTTCTTGTATTCTTGAGATTTTGCCAATTTTTTGACTATTTAGGTCAAGCAGCATAGATAAATCTGGTTGGAGTCCCAACGAGGTTTTTTGAAAACCATATCTAACCGCTAACAACTTAAGATATTTATATGCCATAACATTGATAAGGTTATCAGACTTAAATTGGCCTAATAATTCTGCTATAGTATCAAGCAAGAAATCCTCATCGACAGGCTTTATTTCTTCATCTGGTAAATTTCCTGCCATAGCCTCAGTAAATCTTGAAATATCTTCCACCATCTTCTTAGTTTTTTCTCTCATTCTATCCATTCTGCCCTTTGCCTGTTTGCCCTCATAACCAGGTAGGTTAAAAGCATCTGCCATACGTTGGAGATGTTTGATTGATTCTTTCCAACCCCGATGAGTTTTAAGTGCTCTAACCCCTATTGTTAACTGCCTCTCGGACCATCTTAAGTCAATAAACTCTTTCATCGATTCAGTAATATCCTTTTCACACTTTTTTGATATATCCAAGGCATGTAGTGTAGCTAAATTCCCTGCTATAAGCGAAATCAACTCGTTCACTTCGTCTCTTTTTTCAGAAGGTACTTTTTTTAACAACTCAGAAATAAACTGGTCAGCTTCAGAGAAATCTTGATCTTGAAGCTCAGAAAGTTTTTTAATATCCCCTTCACTTATTCCATAAACATTTACCTTTCTTTTTAAATCATCTAATTCTGCACCAATCCTTTCCCTCTCTCTTTGATATTCTGCAAGAAAAGCTTTTTCTTCTTTATCTATCTTTTTTAGGCTTTGACTAATGTTACGCTCATTAAACACAAACTTATAAATAGCCTCCATGAGAGAGTATTTCATTAAAATATCTGTTTGTTTGCTCAAGTTACTTTCTGTGTTGAAATCATTGAATATAGATTTGGGATTATATTGCCTATCTAGCCACTTCAAAATACCATCAAAATGCTTTAAAAATTTTTCAGGATCTTTTTCATTCTCTTCTCTAAGCGAACTAAACAACCGTGTAAAGTCTTTACTTAACGCCATACTTGGCTCTATAAGAAACCTCTCATCTCCGTTCCAGCTCAATAAACAATGGCCAGAAATTAAGTACAGCCTAAGCGGAATGCCTAATTGATTAGCAGCATCAGCAACAACAATAGAAAGAGTATCGCAGTCAACTTCATTAGTATTCCAAGCGCCTAAAAAGAAGTTAGCGCCTCCTTGCCAAACTGTTCCAACATGTTCGTAACCTTTGCCAGCATATTGGATAGCCTGATAAAGTTCAAATACTAATCCAGATATAACTGTTCTATCACCAGAGCTAACTATTTCTCGTATTCTGGCAACATCATAACCAGCTTTTCCCAGATAATCCTTTATTTTATCCTGAAATCCCTTGATATTTTCTTGCCCAGCCTCATTGGTTATATCCGGGAAATAAGATTTGAAAGTCTTAATCCACGATAAATGAGCAGGCAATAATGATTTGCTGGCTGCCCCCTTAACATCCTGAACTTGAGTTATCTGAGCTTTTGCTTTTGCAGCTATTGGAGCAGCTTGTGCAGTACCAACAAAGCTGATTCCCAAGAGGGCCATAACCAGTATGAAACTTGCTGCAGCACTAGAAAAACCCTTATCAGCAGCATGATAAACACAAACAAGTAATCTTGAAATCACCCTTTTTTTTCGCACTATCTGCTCTCTTGCTGCAGGCGCCATTTCTTTTCCAGCTTCAATATCAATCTCCCTTAAGATGATGGGCGCTAAACTTTCTGTAATTTGCAGCGGCTCTTTTAATTTCTTGTAGATAACAAGCTCTTTCATAAAATATTGTATAACCAATTTAAAATTATTTTCTTTAGCATTTTGTTTTTGCCTTTTAATGCACAACAACAGCTCTGATTCCCTGAATAAATGGCCTTTTAACAGCTCTGAAAGATCATTTATCATCTCAAAAGCAGCCCTAACCTCTTTTGTATTGCCTGCAATTCTTATTATCTGATTTTGATTTCTTTCTTCAGTTAAAAATTTAAAATGCCTAAAGAATCTCCTAAAAAGTTTTTCTTCCATTTCTATAAGGTGGACTAATTCCTTTTGGACTTTTTTCCCGAAAATTTCCCTTATCTCCCTTTTGCTCATTGATTGGGATGTGAATAGGGCCCTTTGATATTCAAGAATAATCCTTGCTTTTCGGTTATGAAGGTCTTCAGCATTAGCAACAAACTCAGTAGCAGCTTCTACTAAAAAATTAGGGTCTGTTATTCTCCTAAAAAAATCTGTCTTTTTCATTCTTTTCAAGGCCAGAGCAGAATATCTCTAATAATCCCTCTTTCATGCAGGTAATAACTTAATAAGTTGCCTAGAATGAACAATACTAATGTAACCTGCCAGTTGCCATATCTTGAGCCGATAAGATAGCCTATTAGGAACCCCACTAATATTAAGATGTAGGGAAATATCATGTCTTTTCTTCTTGAATATATCAATCTGCCTCCTGCCATTCCTGCAACAAAAATAATAGCATAGCTTAGGGCTGCTGAAGGCGCTGCTAAAGAGAATAAGAAGCCTATAACTAAGAGTATGAAAAAGATGATCTCTGCCCAGTTTTTGAAAAAGTATCCTGCCATCTTATTTCTTTTTTACGCTGCTGGAAAGCCATTTCTTTGGCCATGGGCCTCTCCAGGCTTTTTGCTCGAAAAATATATAGTAAAGCAGCCAGCATACTATGCCGATTATTATTGAGCCGACAATTGCTACCATGACATTGATGTCCGATAGTAAAAGCAGGCCTGAGACTATTATTGTGCTGAAAAGGAATATATAGACCATCCTGCTGCCAAAGAATAACCTGCTTCCGCTTAATGGAGGGATAGGAAGGACGTCATAGATTGCAAATAATATTGTAAAGAGTATGGCTTTTTCCAGCAAGGGGGAGTAGATGAATGTATTTAGTATCTTGAATATTGCTGCTAAGGTAATCAATGCTATTGTGCCTGAGATTGCAATCATGCCATGGGCAAAATATCCTAAGTCATATCTGAAATATCCTAACCTATGGCCTGCTAAATGGTGTATTATAATGCCCCCAGGCAATAATAACCAGATTCTTCCTTTTGAAACAAAAACAAATAGAAGGCCTATTAATAATCCAGTTGTCCACATCTTATGTTCTACCTGATAGCCGATGCTTAAGCCAGCTATTCTTTGAGCTGTTGTGTAGACAATAAATGCTAATGTTACGATTAAAGCTGCATTGAACCAGTTGAAAAATCCAGCTGCTAGACTAAATTTGTCTCCACCCCATTCTTTGAATGATATTATAAAAGATAAGATTAGGATTGAGATTATAAAACCCCGAAGTTCAGAAGGATTGAATTTATAGTATTTTTTTATTTTATCCTTCATATCCACTAAAGCAGCCATTTTATTTGATATTAAGCTTGTCTATATATAAATATTTTGGCTTTCTCCCACATGGATAGAATAAGATATGTCTACTTTATTTATGCTCTTTTTGATCAGGCTTATGATTTCTTCTTCGTGACCTGCGCCAACTATGGCTAATATATGCTCATCTGGCTTTTCTTTCATCAATCTTACAAGTTTTTTAGACATTACTTCGTTTCTTTCTTTTATTAAGACATTGTAGAGCGTAGGGTATCTTTTCTTTACTTTGCTTACTAAGGTATTTATGATCTCTTTGCTAGGTACAGTGGTTAAATCGAAGTCAACTTCTTTTTTTCTTAGGATGACTGCTTTAAATATATCTACAAGAAAGTTCCATTTTTCCTTCGATGTTATGTTTTTTGAGAGCTTTTTTAGTGTGATTTCTATGTCTTGGTCTATTAGCGCTAGTTTTAGGCTGTTTTTTTGGGCTAATCTGACTGCTTGTTTCATCTCAGAGCCAGGGCTTACTCCGACATAATCACCAAGCTTTTTTTCTGCCCAGGCACCTATTATTGAGAAGATGAATCCTTTAATACCCACTCTGAATATATTGTAGA
>JAHJAV010000117.1 GCA_018813685.1 Nanobdellota archaeon
ACAGGCATTTTCAAGTGTAGATACTTTATTAGCACCTTTTGTTAAAGCAGATAATTTAAGCTTTAAAGAAGTCAAACAATGTATACAGCAGCTGGTATTTTCACTGAATATACCTTCAAGATGGGGTTCACAATATCCTTTTTCGAACTTGACATTTGACTGGAAAGTTGCAGAGGATCTTAAGGATGAAAATGCAATAGTCGGAGGAAAGCTTCAAGATTTTAAGTATAGTGACTGCCAGAAAGAGATGGACATGATAAATAAGGCATTTCTGGAAGTAATGCTTGAAGGAGATGCTAAAGGAAGGATATTTACATTTCCAATTCCAACTTATAATTTAACGCGTGATTTTAATTGGGATTCTGAGAATTCAAATTTGTTGTTTGAAGTTACTGCAAAATATGGGCTCCCATATTTCCAGAATTATATCGGTTCTAATCTAGACCCACGAAGCATAAGGGCAATGTGCTGCAGGCTTAATCTTGACCAGACACAGTTGATTAAAAGGCCAGGTGGAATGTGGGGCCCGGGTGATTCAACAGGATCATTAGGTGTAGTAACAATGAATATGAACAGGCCAGGTTATGAAGCCAAAAATGAAGAAGAGTTTTTTGAAAAATTAGGATATTATATGACAATTGCAAAGAATTCACTTGAGATAAAAAGAGAGATTGTTGAAAAGAATCTTGCAAATGGACTGATGCCATACACATCAAAATATCTTGGAACTTTCAAGAACCATTTCTCAACTATAGGGTTATGCGGAATGAATGAGTGCTGCCTTAATTTCATAGGCAAGAACATTGCAACCAAAGAAGGAAAGGAATTTACAATAAAAACCCTGAATTTTATGAGGAAAAAACTGATTGAATTCCAGGAAGAGACAGGAAACTTGTATAATCTTGAGGCAACACCTGCAGAATCAACAGCATACAGACTAGCAAGGATTGACAAGAAAATGTATCCTGAGATTATAACTTCAGGAAAAGATGAGCCTTATCTGACTAATTCGTCTCAGCTGCCTGTAGATTACACAGATGATCCGATAACGGCGCTTGAGCACCAGAATGATATACAGCCATTATATACAGGCGGAACAATATTCCATACGTTTATGGGTGAGAGATTGTCATCCGGAGAGTCTGCAAAGCAGTTAGTCAAGAAAATAGCTGAGAATACGAGATTACCTTATTTCTCAATAACACCTACATTCAGCATCTGCAAGGAGCACGGATATATCAAAGGAGAGCACTTCAAATGCCCTGACTGCGGCACAGATACAGAGGTATATTCAAGAATTGTAGGTTATTTTAGGCCAGTGCAGAACTGGAATCCCGGCAAAAGAGAAGAGTTCAAGGATAGGTTAGAGTTTACAGAAGAAAATGGGATTAAAAAAAAGATTGAGATAAAAACTGTCATTGATAATGATGGCACTACAAGTGTTGAAGCGCAGGATATTGTTTCGAATGATGAAAGTGTAATCCAGAGGTTTAGAATATTCACATTGCCAAACTGCGAGAAATGCGCAACAGCAAAAGCTTATCTTGGAGCAAAAATGGCAGGGGAGACAGTTGATTTAAGCTCTGATGAAGGATTAAAAGAATTTAGAAATGTTTACAGGGATCTTAAAGACCAGATATCGAGGAATTCAGATGGAAGTTTGCCAATCCCTACAATTTTGCTTTATGGCGATAATGGTAAGATTGTTACAGTAGCCCATCATGTTGATGATGTAAAGCAGGTAGTTTAAATTTTCTTTTTATGGGTTTATCAATAAAAGGTTTGCAGAAAACTACATTAGTGGATTATCCAGGCAAGGTAGCTTGCACTGTGTTTTTGCCTAATTGTAATTTTAGGTGCGGGTTCTGCCATAATAAGGATTTAGTTCTGAATTCTGGGGCTTTGCCTGCTTTTTCTGAGCAGGATGTTTTAGAGTATCTTAAAGAGAAGAAACGATGGCTGGATGGTATCTGCATTACAGGGGGGGAACCATTACTGCACAAAGAATTAATCAACTTCCTGCCAAGAGTTAAAGAGATTGGCTATTTGGTCAAGGTAGATACAAACGGCACTAATCCAAACTTTTTAAAAGAGTTGATTGATAGAAAACTGATTGATTTTATAGCGATGGATATAAAGAATTCCATTGAAAAATACGAGGAAACAGCTGGTGCAAAGGTAGATACTGAAGAAATCAAAAAAAGCATAGATCTAATCAAAAATTCAGGAATAGACTATGAATTCAGAACTACAGTAGTCCCTAGCCTCCACACAAAAGATGATATAAGGAATATAGGGGAATTACTCAAAGAAAGCAAAAAATTTGCAATACAGAACTTCAAGCCTGCTAACGAGGTTATCGATCCAAAATACAAGGAGATGAAAGGATTCACTAAAGAAGAATTGGAGGAGTTTAGGGGGATATTAAAAAACTATCTCGATAAAGTTGAAATAAGAACATAAAATTTAAAAACTTCCTTTTTTAACTCATTTAGGGGGCGTATTATGGAATGCCAAAAAGAAGATAATATAAAAAAGTGCCCATGCACTTATCCTGGCTGTGATAAAAAAGGATTATGCTGTGAATGCATAGCTTATCATTTG
>JAHJAV010000118.1 GCA_018813685.1 Nanobdellota archaeon
AGAATTTTGCAACCTTCATGGGCATTGGATCAACGAGGTAGATTTATAAGATGGATTACTCCAGTTCAGTCAACCAATATGATAGCGGGGTTAGGTATGAATCTAACTCTCAATCTGCACAAAGAAGATGCAGTCCTTGCATCAACTGCGGAAGATGTGGGTAAAAAGTGAAAATATGACTAAAAAGTTTTTTAGATGCAACGTATGCAATGATATACATTACGGCATTTCAGGCCCAGAGATGTGCCCTACATGTCAGACTAAAAACGCTTATGTAGAAATAACAAAAGAAGAAGCAAAGAACGTGATGGAATTATGAACAAAGAAGACCTTATACAAATATGGGAAAACTTTGCAAAAGATAACGACTTTAAGCTAAATCCAGATAGAGAACATGTTGGTTTTATCATCCAAGGGGTTCTCAAAAATGAAGCAAAATATGGTCTTAAGCTTTGCCCTTGCAGATTAAGAGACGGAACAAGACAAAAAGATCTGGAATTGATCTGTCCATGCAACTTTAAAACCCAAGAAACATGGCTTAACCCTAAACAAGGCATGTCTCAGATGTGCTGGTGCGGATTGTTTGTGAAAAGATAATGATAAACTCAAAAAAAATAATTTTTTGCTTGATTTTATCTATTTTTATTCTTGGATGTACACCTCCGCCTACAGTTCAGGACTCAATAGAATCTAGGGCACAATCATTAGCAGGAAGAAATCAATCTATCCCTCTAAATTCAGTTGAAATAACAGAATATGAAGGCAAGCAGCTTGATACAATGGAAAATGTTCTCGATGTATCAATAAAAGGTCCACAATATGTTGACATAAACAAATATCAATTGGAAGTTGTTGGTCTTGTAGAATCTCCGAAAAAATATTCTTATGAAGAAGTTCTGGCCCTTCAGGAATATTCCAAACTTGTTACTCTACATTGCGTTATGGGTTGGAGTGCAACTGTCCTTTGGGAAGGTGTCTTATTAAAAGATCTATTTAATGAAGTTAAAGTAAAGCCAGAAGCAAACACAGTTATTTTCTACGCTTATGACGGCTATACTACATCCTTGCCGTTAAGCTATATTCTAGATAATAATATTATTCTTGCAGATAAGATTAACAACGTTACATTAGTACCTGAAAGGGGCTTTCCTTTTGAGCTTGTAGCTGAAGATAAATATGGATATAAATGGATAAAGTGGGTTACAAAGATAGAGATTAGTGATGACCTTAATTATAAGGGATATTGGGAAAAAAGGGGCTATGATAACAACGCAGATATAAATTAAGTATTTTACCATTAAACATCGCCTTTATTTAATCCGGAAAGATAGTATTCTAACATGGAAAAAGCAACATTTGGTGCAGGATGCTTCTGGAGCATAGAAGAAGCATTTAGGACACTAAAAGGAGTAAAGGCAACAACAGTCGGCTATATGGGGGGTAAATTAGAAAATCCCTCTTATGAAGATGTTTGTACAGATACTACAGGTCATGTAGAAGTTGTCCAGCTCGAATATGATCCAAAACTGATCAAATATGAAAAATTATTAACTATTTTCTGGAAGATCCATAATCCTACAACACCTAACAGGCAGGGATTTGATATTGGAACACAATACAGATCAGTTATCTTTTATCATACAGATAAACAAAAAGAAATCGCAGAGAAATCAAAAAAACAGGAGCAGAAAAAACACACTAGCACAATAGTTACTATCATAGAGCCCGCTAGAGAATTCTGGAAAGCAGAAGATTACCATCAAAAATACTTGATGAAAAGAGGTGCTAAAACATGTCATTAACTGAAGAAGAACTGAAAAAGAAACTCACTCCAGAGCAATATCGTATACTACGGGAAAAAGGCACAGAACCCGCATTTACCGGAAAATACGTCCACAACAAAGGCAACGGCCTATATGTATGTGCAGCCTGCGGTAACTCTTTATTTGATTCAAAAACAAAGTTTGATTCAGGCTCTGGTTGGCCAAGCTTCTATGATGTTGTTTTAAAAGGTAATATAACTTTGAAGGATGACTTAAGCTTAGGCATGCGAAGGATAGAAGTAACTTGCAGCAGATGCGGCAGCCATCTTGGCCATTTATTTGACAATGGGCCAAAACCAACTGGAAAGCGTTTCTGCATAAACTCAGCATCACTCGACTTTAAGAAGAAAGTTAAAGATTAATTATTTAAATAACTCCTTCTTACCTATTTTATGAGGTGAATAATATGGTAAAACTATGGAGATGTGAAATTTGCGGTGATCCTTATGTAGGTGAAAGGCCGCCAACAAATTGTCCTTTTTGCGGTGCAAAAACATTATATATCAAGGAAGCAAAACAGGCAAAAGTTAGCTTTGATGTAGAACTTAATGAAAAAGATAAGGCAAATGCAGAACATGCTTTACAGGTAGAAGTTAGTAATGCAGCATTCTATTTCTGTGCAGCTAAAAAAACAGATGAAGAAGAAGGGAAGCTTCTTTTCAAAGCATTAGGGAAAGTAGAAGCAGAGCATGCAGCTATCTGGAGAAAGATTCTAAAATTAGATAAGGTTCCAGAAGGCCACGACCCTTGCCACGTAAGCAACAAGGAAAATCTAGAAGACTCTCATGCACGTGAAACAAGAGCGATAGAGTTCTATAAACAGGCAGCCGTTGAATCTCAGAGCGAAAGATTGAAACAGATATTCACAGCTCTTGTAGAGATAGAGACAGACCATCTTCATCTTTCTGAAGAAAGATTAAAATAATTTTTTTTCTTATCTTTATTTGTATTAAACATTCTCTTTAACCCTTAAACAATAGTTTGTTATAATTCATATGATATAATACTCATATGAAAGCGCATGCTTAGGGCAGGTTAAGCTTAATCCCCCCGGATTTTAACCTGCTCTTTGTTTGTTACGAGGTGAAAAATATGAAAAAAACTATATTGGCTTCAATTGGTGCGTTAACAGCATCACTCCCATTGGCTTTAGCAGATTATGGTGGCATGATGGGATATGGCTCAGGTTATAGCATGATGGGCGGACTAGGAACAGGATTATTTGGATTGCTGTGGGTTGTACTTGCAGCATTTATATTTTCAATAATCTTCTGGTCAACCTATAAATGGATAGCCAAAGAAGAAAAAAACAAAAGGAGGTGATTGCTATGTGTGGCGGAGGATGTTGTTAAAAACCAAAAAACATCTTTTTTATTTTTTTTAGATTTTCAAAATGAAATATTTTAAATATTCATACGGTTTATTGTTTCATGGGGTGTGTTAAATGTCAAAAATCATAAATAATAGAGAATTGGAATATAGCACTAGTGAAATATTCCCTACTAGGTGGTCTCCTAGGTCAATGTCTGGAGGGGAAATAACTGGGGAAGAACTCATGTCACTGTTCGAAGCAGCCCGTTGGGCACCTTCAGCATACAATAATCAACCTTGGAGATTCATTTACGCTAAAAAAAACACAGTTCATTGGGATATACTATTCAATCTTCTTGCAGATGGAAATAAAGTGTGGGTCAAAAATGCCGCAGCCTTAATAGTAGTGGTTTCCAAAACTACTTTTGATCATAACAACAAACCCTCAATTACCCATTCATTGGATACAGGCTCAGCATGGGAAAACCTTGCTCTTCAAGGCTCAATTATTGGCTTGGTTGTTCATGGTATGCAGGGCTTTGATTATGAAAAAGCCAAAATCCAGTTAAATATATCTAATGAATATCAAGTTGAAGCTATGGCAGCCATAGGCAAGCCTGGAAAAAAAGAAAATCTACCAAAAGAGCTGCAGGAAAAAGAATTTCCTTCAGACAGGAAGAAGATTTCAGAAATTGCTTTTGAAGGTAGTTTTAAATAATATGATCATTGGACTATAATTAGACAAAAATTATATAAGGTGTCGAAAATAAAGACTCTGAGGAGGTACAAAAAATGGCAAAAGTAACAGTATATAATACTCAAATGCCTAACCTCTCTGTTTTGTTATATTTTCATTTGATGTTTTAGATCACTTCCAATATTGTTTCAA
>JAHJAV010000119.1 GCA_018813685.1 Nanobdellota archaeon
CAATCAAACCTGTCTGCAGGGGTTGACGGGTCGCATACGCATTTGGCGGTTAATGGATTAGCAAAGTCACATCTAGGGAATTGCCTGCATCTGCCATAGCAGAAGTCATAATTTTCTTTAGGGCAGTTCTTTGTAGCGCCTGTTCCACATACACAAAAGTCTGTTTGTTTTATCTTTTCTCCATTTTCATTTGTGATCCTTATCTCGCTTCGTTCATCATTTGATGCGCATTTTTCTATATTTCTTTCACCTGGCATAACATATATCGGAATGTCTACTGACTGCCTAATTCCATTGGACACTATTACGTTGGATTCATCAAAGCCCTGTGTCATGACTTCCTGACAGCTGCTGTCCTGGTTTACAGGATATCTTAAATCCATATGGAGATAATACCTAGCTCCGAGAGAGCCTGTTCCTGATGTCCCCCCTGTTGAGATTACACTGAATAAATATCTAGCAGGGTTAGCCTGGGTTGTTCCTGTAATTCCCTTAACTTTTATCTTGGCGCCAATGTCACTAAGTTCAATTTCACATCCATCATTATTTACATAGCAGTCTTTTATCTGTATCTTGCTTGTGCTTCCGTAAGTGTAACTGTCTGTACTTGTTTTGGAGAAGCTTATGCCCTTGCTTGAATCATCATCATGAAATTCAAGAGTGCCTCCGCCTGCCCTGACTGGATTTTTCATGATTATAACTGAGAGCTTGCTGCCTATAGCTGTTCTAGGTTCACCTGTTTTTTCATCTTCATAGTTTATTATCAATCCTGCACTGCTTCCGCCTGAAAGGTCTTTATCTGTTATTGTGTATATCATGCCGAGATTTTCCTGGCCTTCTGTAAATCCTTTCTTAAGTTCTATTGGCGCCGGCGCTTTTACTATTGTAGTGAGGTCTTTTTCCATAAGCCTCATGATTAGGCATTGCTTTCTGTCGTCTTTGGAATACTTTACAGTTCCGCTTATTGATTCGCTGCTTCCTGCCCAGTATGTTGCGCCGATTTTTACTTTGTCTGGATTGGATATATCTGTAATTGAGGGATTATTGTTAAGCGTGATCTCTGTGAAATAGGCATTGCCCTGCTCGTAAAAGAAACTGGCTCCTCCCTGGCATGAGAACATTCCGCTTGCTGCATCTAATACGCAGCCTGCTATCTCTCTTGCTGTGTAATCTGTTATGGGGAAATAGAACACTCCGTCTTCGTGGCCTTCTGGGAAGCATTTCGTGGTGTCTCCTTTGTTTGCTGCCATGTTTCGGTCTACATTCAGCACAAACTTAAGGTGATCATACCTGTATGAAGATGTTTTTATCCTATCTGTTATCTGTGTTGAGTCAACCTGGACAAGCTGATTCTTTGGTATTTTTGACTGGCTTTGATAGAATGACATTGGAGCAGGGGCTTTATCTATGGCTAGATCTAAACAATCACAATTTTTACCATAAGGATCTTTTTGGCCTGCACAATTTATATCTCCATTTTTACGCATATCATCTCTTGTAACACATGCCAGATATACCTGATAGCTGTCCAAATCACACCCTGGATTGATCAGCCATGAGCCCCTGTATTCATATTTTGCTTTGTAGTTAGTTGGATCAAATGTCAGGAATTCCCTGCTTGGCAGCATTGCCTGCACTAATGTGGCATAAGGTGTATTATAGGCTATATCAATTATGCTGTCTAAACCTATTTCCCAATCATAACCGAATGCCATCAAGCATACTTTTCTGAAGATGTCTTCCTGGCCTAATCCTAATAGGTTGTTTAGCTGGGCATTTCCATATTCAGATGCAAGCTCGTTTTGAGTGTCTCCTACACTATCGAATACTCCTTTCATACCTACGCTTACTGCTTCTAGCACGCTATTTTCGCTTTTTGTAAAATCAACTCCTGAGCCAAATGGAAGGCAGCCGTCGCTTATCCATACAATTATCTTCCAGATGAATGCGCAGATATACTGTGAAAAGATCTCTTTGCAGACCCCTGTGTCTGCTCTTCCGCTTGTTCTTATGCTTAACAGGCAGTTTTCCAAAGCAACCATTATGTTTTTCAGGAGCATCAATCTATTCAGTATCTGGCTTATTGCAATGCATTGGAAGGCTGCAAGGTGGTTTTTCATCGGGTCTATTATCAATAAATTGCCTACTGTCCCTGCTGCTGTTGTTCCGTCGTATAGCCAATCGTTCTGGCCAAAGCATGCTGTATAATCCCTGCCTTCAATATACCTGTTTTCATTGTATTTTACAGCTCCTGAAGGCGCAACATACCCTACTTTCCAATACCTATAACTCCATAACATATCATCATAACTGCTTGCTGGAGTAAACTGGTCTGCGCTTTGAGTATTCTTGCTTTCAACATCAGCAGGTTGATAATACTCGGGCATTGCGCCTGTTTCAGAGTTGATGCAGCAGCATTCTATTCTTTTGTCAGGGTCTCCGCTTACTGTTTTTGGGTCAAAACAATTTGAAGTATAACCCATTGGAACTGCTGTCTTTACATCAACTGTTTCATCACCCTTGTCTGTTTTTAGCTTTTCTGCGTCTTTACTTAAATAAGATATGCATTGATTAGGGGTTAAGCAGCCGTATGTAACTACATAATTCTTTTTTGGCGCAGTATCTAATGCCTTACTGCTTATTTCGTTCCCTTTTGTGGATTGAACCGGCTTTCCAATATCACTTCCCACTTTGATTGTTTTTCCTGTTGAAGTTGTCATTGTTCCAACATCCACCATGTCTTTTGACTGCTTTGTACAAATTTCTTCGCATGTTTGTTCAAGATAAGTAAGGTAGTTATCTTCATTCTGCTTTATAATCCAATCATAAGTTAAGCTTGGAGCGCTTGTATCTGCTTTGCTTATCTTATATACCTGTTCTCCTTCTGAATATGGGCCATCTATATGATATAATGTTTCTGTTCTTTTTCCTCCAGCAGTAGATATTATCTCAACACATTTGTCGTCAAGGCTAAATGTTCCTTTTATCCTGTATTTTTCCTCTAAGCTTTTGCATTGGACAGCTCTTAGCGGCCTTCCTCTTACACTTTGGTCATTAGCGCAGCCAGAGCCCTGGCTTGCTTTTTGGAATAAATCTGTGTCGCTTAATGTTTCTGTCCATCCTGAAGGGGTTGGGTGGCCGAATGTTCGGTCACAGGCAAACCTATATGTTTTGTACAATGCTGCTTCTGAGTCCCATGCGGCTGAGCAGGAAGGATAACATACTTTAAGGCAGGTGTCGCTTATTGAGTCCTGGAAGTCTTTGCCGCTTCCAAAAGCTTTTGATGCTTTAGGGTCATTTTGTATACATGCTTTGCACTTATCTTCTTCCTGTGAGCCTCCACTTTGCGAGCTTCCACCTAAGTCTTTTAATTTTTTGAAGAACTGATCATAGTGGCAGGTTATTCTTCGGTATATCTGAACAACCATCTTGATGAGTATTGTTATGACACATCCGATTGCCACCCACTGGAGGATTTCCCTTATCCTAAGTATCCACTCATTCAATGTTGTTATTGAGCTGTTAAGGAAGTCAACAAGATCATAAAGGAGCCAATCGGGCAAAACATCTTTTGGGTTTATGTAAGTTGCGTCAACCACATAGCCTACTTCTGTGCATAAGGTATGCTCTTTCTGGCGTTGGACTGTTTTATTCTCTAATGTTTCATCATAGCTTAAGGTAATCTTAAAGGGAAAGGTCATCTCATTCTTTACGCCTTCTACAAATGACTTCCAATCTTTGTCAGTCCACTTTTCAATCCCATCTATCATCCTTAACGGGCATGCGACATAAACTGTTTTTCCTGAAGGGCTTAATTTTGCAGTGCATGAGCCTAGTATTGAGCAACTATGTTCGTATCTTTTCTGGGTTTCAAGATATCCTGTTCCGCAGGCTTTTGTGAGGTATATGTTAGTAACTCTTCCTTCACTTCCCTGCCCATGGTATGTGAAATTAAGATAAAAATAAATGGCTTCACTGCCTTCTTTTAGCCTTTCAATGCTGAGGAAAGTGGGTGATTGATATTGGGGAAGAGGGGCAGAGCTCCATGTCATGTCTCCGCTCCAGCAGGTAACAATCCTGTAGCTTGCAGTTTCCATTCCTTTTTTTCCTGCTGCGTCGACTCCTACAAATACAAGGTTGCTTTCCATGAAATCTTTAAGCTTATTTCGATCTATTGCGTCAATATATGCTTGCCCTGTAGGATATTCTGTTATCCTCATTGCTCCTGCCCACATAGAAGTCAAATCAACATTTTCAAATTCAAAATTACCTTCGGCGTCTGCTACTGCTTCATAATCAGAATGAGTTTTGCATTGGTCTTCTCCTAAAACTATGAATGTGCAGCCTGCCCTTAAATCAGATTCTGGTATATCTTGTATCTCATCTGCAAGGCCAGAAACATCATAGGTCCTGTTAAATTCACCTAAGGGTGTTCTTTTTACATACAAGTAGACTCTTGCGCCTGGCTCTGTTTTCCCTCTTATATTTACTGCGTCTGCATAGTTTTCATATATCTCTGCGTTTGATTTGGGGGATAATATCTCTATTTCAGGTGGTTTTGTGTCGAGAAGGACATCTTTGTTGTAGCTCCATGTGTTTCCTGCTGTATCGGCTGCTTCAATCTTTATATTATAGAATCCATCTTCTGTTCCTATATCCAATTCTTCTTTGAATGTTGAGTTTGTAGTTATTGTCTTTTGAAGTTCGCTTTCTCCTTCGTGTATATCAACTTCATCTGGCTCTGGCCTGTTCTTTACTCCGCCTTCCAGTGTTGTGACTGCTAATTGAGCTGATCTTTCGCCTATATTGCCTTTCTTGTCCATTGCAGCAACCTCATAGATGTAAGTCTGGTTGGAGTTTACAAAAGCATCTGAGTAATCATTGTATTTTTTATCGTTTATGAGTGAGATTGGCTTATTATCTCTGTAGACTATATATTTCAGGAAATCAGACAGGTTCATCTCATCCCATGTGAAATCCACAATGTTTGCCTCTATTGATGTGTTTATCAACCCTGTGACTTTTGGAGGCGGAGTAAAGTCATCTTCAGCTGTTGTTACATAGAAGTTCATTGTCACTTTTTCGCTTACTGCGCCGTCGATGGTTAATCTTTCGCTTACAACATCAGGGATTTCACTTAAGGTTATTGTGGGAGTTATACTGTCCACTTGGGGGGTGTATGTCCTTTGCAATACTTCACTGCCATCCTTTACATCGAATCTTATTGTATTATTGCCTTCATTTAAGCTTACATCGGGAAAGACAAAGTTTCCAGCTGCGCCTGCTGCAAGTGTTCTTGGAGCATTGTTGTTTACATACATATCTATCAATGCAAATCTTCTGCTTTGGCCTAAGATATCGTATCTTCTTTTTGTTATGTAATCAGGGATAGATGCATTTATGAATAATGGGCCTGTGGGGGGAGTAGAGAACGAGTAGAATGTGTTATTGTTGTTGTCTGTTATTTCTGCTGTTTCGTTTTTAGAGAGCACTTCGAAATAATACTGTTTGTTTTCTGTGAGGCTGTTTAAAAGTATAGTGTGGTTTTTAACAAAATTAGGGCTTGATGCTGTTTCTCCTAATGCTGTTGTCTGGCCAAAATTAACTTTGCCTTCTGCATTTTGCGATGTCTGCCAATTTATCTTTGCAGATGTTTGAGATATTTCTTCTGCTTTTATTTCGCTGATTGTCATCGCATCAACTATTGCTATTGGGAAGAGTATGATAATCTCTATAAGGAAGATTGATATCAATTTTTTTAGCTGCTTATTCATCTTCATCTTGCTTCTGGCAGCGGAACCAATTTAGAGTATCCGCCAAGGCCACCTAAAAATGCGTATTGCTCGTCTTCAGTATCAGCATCTTTTTCAACTACATGGAATGTTATGTTTTTATTTAGTCTTGTTGTAACTTGAGTTACGGTCCATTGATTGATGTAGCCGCCTTTGATTGTTTCATTACCCATAACATATATCTCTAGGATGTAAGTGAAGCTTTTTCCTGATAACAGCTTTAATTCAGTCTGTTCTTCTATATCTTCCAGAGGATACGGGGCATATGATTCAAAGTTCTGCTCTTTGTTCCTTATAGTTATCATCGCTTTTTCATTTTCCCCTAATCTTTTTGCTCCTGAAACTCCATTATTAATAAGATTGTGCTTAACTACAGTGTAGTTGAAGTAGGCTACTGGCGCCATCTCGAATGAGAATGAGCCTCCGATGTTGTCTTCTGGATTTGTGCCAAGCAATCTTCCTGTCTGTATGAATGTCTGGCCTTCATCATAGCCTGATCTTGAGCCTCTGATTATTGCGTTTGAGCAGTAAGGGAATCTTGTTTTTAGGTAGGGTATCCCTCCGCTGTCCCAGTCACTTACTGTCTGGCCCATATTACATTCGTATCTTCCGCATATGAATGTGATATTTACTTTGGCTATGTTATCTCCTGTTATCCTGTTTTTTGCGCTTATCTTTACCTCGTTTACCCTGTCTGCGCAGTATTCTTCTTCAAGATAAGTGTCAGATGTTTCGAAATTGGTTATTGCGAAATCTGTCCTGTCTGGTTGGTTGTGGTTTATCTGCGATTTGAATGCGAAGTTGAATGTGTAACGCTCGTTTTTGCTTGTTTGGTCATCGACTAGGGTAACTTTTACCGGAAAGATCACATCATAGGTGAAGTGCCACATCTGGAGGCAAAATAAGGAGAGCATCTGGCTGCCTTTCTGGGCATTTGATTCAAGATACTTGCCGTTGTTTGGCCTTGCATAAAGTTTTATGTCCCACTTGGGGTCATAGCTGAAGGTTACATGGGTAGTTGGATAGGATGCTTCAGAGACATCCCATATATAATGATAGTAATAGTAGGATTCATTGTATAGGTTATTTTTTGAATAGGGGTTTGTGTTCTGGAGCTGGTAGGGAGTGATTATTGAATTCGGGTTGTAATCTGTTTTGCTTATCTTTATGTAAGGGAAGTTTACGCTCATGAGCTGCTTTAGCTTGTCTTCTACTTTTTGTGTTAGCCATCTCTTTGTTCCGCACTTCACTTCGATCCCTACTGTCGGGATGTTTTTGTCGTCTAAGCTCATCAGGTCAATCACTTTTTTTTCTATGAAGAAATCCTTGTTCTCCCTGTTCATTATCTCTCCTGCCAGCTTATGGACTTTCTTCAGCCTTATCGGCACTATTATCATATATTTTTGAAGTTTTGCCAATGTCTTGTTGAATTTGTCTCTTATCTCTATCGGGTAGACTGTTGTTACAGTTATGTCATCTTCGCCTATGTCTGTGATGACATTAAAGTCACCTAAGTTTATGATGTCATAAACGTTTCCGAATGCTGAGAAATTGTTGAGGCAGTTTTCCATACCTGCTTCTGTGTAATCTGATATCTGCTTGCTTATGAAATCCAATGGGGGGATAGCTGATTTTCCGCTGTACCACCAGTATGGATTTTTGAATTCTTTCATTGGGCCTTGTTTCAGGTAAGAGTCAGGGTCTGCCTCTACCCAGTTAGGGAAATATATATAGCCGCCGTTTAATCCGACTATATCTACAGCGTCTCTTGCTAAGTCTTCTGTGCATCTTTCCACATACTGCTGCACTGGGATGAACTCTGGATTTATGAGCTCTCTTTCTTCTATTGTTTCTTTTTTGTAGTATGAAAGCAGGAAATAGGTCATGAGTATGATTAGCCCAATGATTATAAATACAGTAATCTGGCCTCTCTTCTTTTTTAACATTTTATATTATATTTGTCTTTTAAAAAAGCAATTATCTTATCTATTACAAATCCTGCTTTTTTTAGTGCAGTTTCTGCATCCTGCTTTTTGTATTCCTTGCTGGGGATCCATATTGGTTTTATTGGATTATGGAATAAAGGGTATCTTGTTTTTGAGCCTTGGCGCTCTAAATATTTGGCTTCTTCAGCAACTTCCTTGATCTGATTGAATTTTGAAAATAAAATATTGAACTTATCTGATACGACATGATCGTCTGTTATCAATATTGCGTTTAAGGCAAGGACAGCTTTTAATGATTTTTCTACTGCCTGCTGTGAGTGGAAGATCGATTTGCTGTATATATGGTTATCTGAAAGTATCTTTGCTGCTTTCAGGTCCTCTTTTGCGTCGATTATCAGGGCGCTGCAGATGTCTTTATACCTTGACTGCAAGTTCAGGCACCTCCCATACATTATTTACTTTTTTAGCTTTCCATTTTAGCATGTTTTCTTTGAAGATAGCCATCTGATTTTTGAAAAATCCATCGTCATAGATCATTTTGTTTGCCAATGATAGTTCTAATAATAAAGGAGCACCTTGGGATACTGAGAATTCAAATTCTTCTTTTGAGATCAGCTCTATGTGGAGGGTTATGCCGTGAGATAGGCCTATCTTCTCTATCTCTAAGATTATAGCGTCTCTTTTTCTCCATTCTTTGTTGAGGTTTTTTGAGATTATCAATAAATCTATATCATTAAAGTTTAGGTTGTTTTTTGCTAATGAGCCGAACAGGATGATTGAGCATAGGCCTTTTAGCTTTTGTTTTATACTTTCTGCTGCTTCTTTTATCAATGCTTCTGAAGGGCTTGTCTTTAGGATCATGCTTTTTAGTTCTGGGTAGATTATGCATTTTTCATTTACTGAGTAATATTTTAGGTTGGCTACTTTTTCTTCTATGATCAATCCTATACTTTCTAAGTTGGTGAGCTCTTTTCTTATTGAGTTTACATAATCGCCTGTTTTCTTTTCTAATTCCCTTATGTAAAACCTGGTTTTGGGATTAGTAAGGAATAAGGTGAGTAATTTTCTTCTGGTGTTTGATGTTATTATCTCTTCAATCATTTTGAACACTTTTTGTATACATTTGTACAACTTAGGTGTACTATTTAAATGTTGTGGATTATCTCTTTGAAGTATATCTTAACCCATGAAAAAAGCAAGATTGAAATTAATATGCTTAGGTATGCTGTTTGGCAATCTATTGTTTTTTCGTATAGCCTTAATAATGCCCCTGCTATGAATATTGTTATTGCGATCAAAGCTAAGGGGATTATTACATGGTGTATTTTGAGTATGCCTATCTTAAATGTTTGCTTTAACTGGCTAAATTTTGGGTTTTTTGCGAATAGGTATGCGAGGAGCATCGATAGGTATAGGAGCATTGCTGACAGTATTATCATTGTTATCTTAAATGCTGCCTGGTTTGAGCCTATTATGAAGATAGATATGATCGCTGCAGAAATTGTGAACCAGAGCAGGTTTACTAAGCTGAATTTTAGGAGGGGGGTTATCTTTAGCTTCTTTTTTAGTATCTCATTCCATGCCAGTCCCTGAGTCAATGAGTAAAAGATTACTGTTATGAGGAATGCCCCTATCGCTGTTAGGATCAAAACTATGAAGAAATGCTTCATGGTGCAGGCTGCTGACTGCAATTCTTCCAAGCTTTTTTCGGTTATGCTGTCTAAGTTTATACTGCTTAGGCTTTGGATTGCAGGAGCTACTATCATCTTTGATAAGATGAACGTGAAGTACAGGGAGAGAACTAAGAGAAAATCATAGATAAAGACTTTTGACAATAGCTTTATGTTTTTGAATGAGTGCAGGTATGTTTTTATTGAATTATTTATTTTCTTAATTTTGCACACCTATCTTTTAGGCAAGTGCCTAATCTTATCACTATCTTCTTTAATTATAACCATTGTGAACATTTTAGCTTATTATCTTTTCAACTTCATTAACAAATTTCTTTGCCCTTAAAAGCGAAGTTTCAGCTTTTATCTTTTCAGCTGTTTTACCAAGGTCGTATGTGAACATCTTTCTTTTGCTCGTTTCATTGTCAAATGCCCGTATAAATTCTTCTGTTTTCCTTTCACTTAGCTGAAGAAGCTCTTCTGCTTCCTGCACAGCTTCTTTATATCCTTCAATAAAATACTTTTCCAGCTTGTTATCCTCAATTAAGAAATAATGGATCAATGCATGGTATGTTAGCTTGTGAATTCCAACTTCTTTTTTTATTGCGCGCCCAGATTTAGCAAGCAGGGAAATAGCTGCAAAAAACATCGAGTAATAAGAGGCATTGATAATCCACATATCAGCTGTTAATCCTTCTTCACTTTCCAATTCCATCAGCCTTGAAGCGACAGCTATCGACTGTCTGCTTTTTTCCATGAAAAACTCTATAGAGCCCATCGTTGGCTTAATTATTCCCCCTTCTGTGATAATCTTTTTTATTATTGCGCTGCTTTCCTTTAGTTTTTTATCTTCCAACATATTTTTTCCTCACCAAATTCATAAAATATTCTGCTCCAGCCAAAACTATGTGGCTTTTGAGCAGCTCATTGCCTACGTTGAGCTTGTCTGGAGCAGCCCACATCTCAAAAAGGCTGCCTTCTTTTATGATATTTATATCTGCATTGTTGGCAGAGAGGCTGTTTTTAGTGATTTTCTCGAATTTATCTTCATCATATTCTTCTGGAATTATAAAGAGGAGGTCTATATCTGAATCCTTTTTGAAAGTGGATGATGCGTAGCTTCCAAACAAGATACAAACAAACTGCTTATTGATGTTTAGGATTTTGTTTAGTACTATCTGGATCTCTTTATTCTTGACTGCCTGATTCAGCCTTTCTATCTCAGCTATACTGTACTCAGGGTGATTTTTTGAAAAATCAAGTTTCACTATCCTGCTTTTTCCAATATCTTTTATCTTGATAATCCCTGTTTTTTCAAGATTTTGAATGCTTTTGTGAGTTTGAGGGTATTTTTGCTTTAATTCTTTTGACAGGTCTGACAATGTCAAATCAAGACTGATCTTTTCAACCAGCTTTTCTAAAATCTTGGTTTCGTTTTTGTTCAGCATTTTTAACTTTTTTGTTATAATATTATAACTTTTTTGTTATATAGTCTTTATTTAAATATTTTACCGCTTTTTTGGTAAAATAATTACCTCACCCTGTTCATTACCATCACTTGCTCGTTTTATCTTAGTAATCATTTATAACTCCATTTTTGCTCGTTGTTTGATCCATTTTAGGTTAGCGGGATTTTAAGCGTAAAGCTTATATATTCATATTGATTTATGCTTATTATGAAACATAAATCCTTGGCAGGCGCAAGGGAATTTAAGGAATTGAGGAAAAAGATAGCTGAAGCTAGGAAAGACCCTGAGTTTATGCATATGATAGACGAGTTTATTGCTTATCATACTGGCAAATCCTCTTAATTCTTTTTTTGAAGCTCGAATAATTTTCAAAAGCCGGGTTTTTCAGCCCATAGGCGGCATTGATTGATTTGTATGATTTTACTGCGTGATTTGAGAGCATGGAATGCTCATCGTCAGAAACAATTATGTCAAGCTGATAAATTGTTGCTGTAGCAATTATTCTTAAATCATTAGCCATAGCATCATTTGATAAAGCGCCGCCCTGTTTTTTGTATCCTTTAAAATAATCTTCAGCGAGTGTTTCAACCAGCTTATTGCATTCCAGAGAGTGATGCTCTTTCCTTACCATCAAATCGTATATCTTTAATAACAACAGTTTTTTTCCTTTGCCATGCTCTCTCCCCCCTTTAGGTGTTTCTCTCAATTCGTTTCTGATAATCTTAGTTCCATACATCACTATATGGTTAGGAATACATCTAACTATCTCATCTACTACCTCTAATTCTTTAATTAATTCCCCATACACGCTGGTATCAAACATTATCCTTTTCATCTTAGTAATCATTTATGACTCCGTTTCTGCTAGTTGTTTGGCTCATTTTTAGATTAGTGTGCTTTTAAGCATAAAGTTTATATAGTGGTTTGAATTAATATACTTTATGAATAGCACCAAACAGTTAAAGGAATTTGAAGATGTATGGAATAGAGTGGAATCTATACGCAAAGATGCTAAATCAGCCGGATTGTTGGATAGATTAATCAAGAGCCACACCTCCTAGTAATTCTTTAATCTTATTAAACCCGATAAATTCAGGAGTTCTTATTTTTTCAAGGCTGTTAACTGACTTGTAGGCAAGGATGGCCTTATCAGAAAGCAGAGTCCTGTTGTCTTCAGAAACGACTATATCCAGGCTATGGAGCGCTGCGCATGATACAATGCAGAAATCATTCACCATCTCTTCCCTCGATGCAAAACCCCCTATTGATTTATACACTGTAAAATACTTATTTGCCAGATTTAATACTTCTTCAGTTAATTTGTACTGATGACTGCCTACAAGCAAATCATATAAAGATAATAATGCTATCCTTAAATTATTAATGTCCGCTTCAGGCGCCTTAACTTTAATACTTTTTGGAATCTCTCTCAATTCTTTTCTTATGACATCTAATCCGTAAACGATAAGGACATTTTTTTCTACAAATCTTTTTAATCTATCTTTTTCTAAATACCTTAAAATAAATTCATA
>JAHJAV010000120.1 GCA_018813685.1 Nanobdellota archaeon
AGACATAACTACACCCCCAATTACCTCTTTTTTTTAAATAAGGTTTTATCTTGCCTATTTAAACCTTTTTATTTATAAATATTTATAAAGGGAAGAAGTATTTAAATATTGGGATTTATAAAGGATTATTTTACGATTGTCTAACCCTACAATAGATTTAGGCATCAATGATTTACTCACTTATAACAAACATACCCCCTGTTATCATCATTGCTGCATCCTCCAACTTCAATAGGAGTAAATCCATTTGGACAAGAACACGCACTTGTAGCTGGATTAGGTACTTTGCATCCAGCTTGGCTGAATGTTGTTTGATATGCCCCGCCAAATTCATATTGGCTTCCACCACCCCCACCACTTATCCCGCTTATATTAAAACACATTGCATGTACAGTTACACTATACTGATCATCACAAGTCCATATGCAGCCATTATCCCCTGCAAGCCTTCCTCCGCCTGCTCTTGCATTGCTGCAGATACCTGTGCAGCCAGTCCTCACAGTTCCTTCAGGGCAATAAACAGCAGTCTCCCTGGGCCCAGATGTAGTTACTGCAATGAATCTATCAGGTGAAAGGGCTACTCCACCCCCACCTCCACCACTCCCATTAACATTATCAACACCATCTGCAAATCCAGCTGGTATCCCACTTATCCCTGTCCACGGAACATGATTTGAATTATCAATAATCCCATCATCGTTTGCATCAACTGACGTTAAGTCGCTCTCTGTTTTTGCAATTTTTTGTAAAATATGATAAGCATCAGTAGAAGGATTAATTGCTGCAATAACAAAACCAACTCCAATAATAACAGCCAATATACTCAGAACCCAAAAATGCTTTTTTTCAAAATTAATCATAAACTTCATAATTTCCCCTCTTTTTCAATAATATCTTAACTTAGAATAAACTTATATAAAAACATATCGGAAAAAAGCAAATAAAATTTCAACAACAATGGCGAGGCAAACCTAGTCCCCGTCGGGGTGGTTTGTAGCTTTGCGGTGAATTAAAATGCGGAGCATTTTATGGCTTTCAACGCAAAGCGTCGAAGCCATACGTATTGTTGAAAATTTTTAAGTAATAAATAGATTACTAAAAGAACTTAAACTACTTACTAAGCAGATAATGCTTAAACCCTTTCTCTATCGCCTCAAGTGAAGCCTCTAATATATTAGTAGATACTCCAACAGTTCCCCACTCATCACCATTATCCTTAAACTCTATATATACTCTAACAGAGCTTTCTGCTCCTTTGTCTTCAGCTATCATAACTTTATAGTTTATCAGCTGCACATTCACTATCTTAGGATTCATAGGCTCTATCATCTTCTTCAAAGCACTATAGACAGCATCAACAGGCCCGCCCTTTACAGGTGCAACTACCTTTATCTCTTTCCCATTTATCTTCCCGCTTAAAACACATTCTGAAAACTCCTCGTCCTTAACCTCAGACAATATCTTCCATGCCTTTATCTCAAATATCTTTCCTTTTTTTCCAAAAAATTCCTCTTTAAGCAAAAACTGCTCAGCAGGCAAAGTCCCTATATCATACCCTTTCCTCTCAAGCTCCTCTACCTTCTCAAGCATCTTCTGCACATTAGGATGATCTTTGCTCACTTTAACATTAAACTTCTTCAAAACTTCGACTATATTCGCCTTCCCAGACAACTCACTTAATATTATCTTTCTTTTATTTCCAACAAGAGTCATATCTATATGCTCATAAGATGCGCCTTTCATCAAAGCATCTACATGCACTCCACCTTTATGGCTGAATGCATTTCTGCCTACAAAAGGCTGGCTCTTATTTGGCTTGACATTCGCAAGCGTATAAACTAAATCACTAACTTCAGTTATCTTTTTCAAATTTACCTTGCTCAAATTTACTTTCTTCTTCAACATAAGATTAGGGATTATCTGGCACAGGTCAGCATTCCCTGTTCTTTCTCCAAATCCGTTTATAGTTCCTTGTATCATCGAAACACCCTGCTCTACACTAACTAATGAATTGGCTACCGCTACCCCACTATCATTATGGAAATGCACACCTAACTTAACATTCAATTTTTCTTTCTTAACAAACTCATTAACCTCTTGCAATATCTTCGAAACTTCACTGACTAAATTTCCTCCATTAGTATCACACATAACTATATAATCAGCTTTTGCAAGTGCAGCTGCTTTCACACACTTAAGCGCATACTCTTTATTATCCTTAAAACCATCAAAGAAATGCTCTAAATCATATATTACCTCTAATCCTTTCTTCTTAAGGAAATCTACACTATCTCTTATTGCTTCTAGATTATCCTCTGGCTTTGCCTTTAGCTGCATCTTAACATGCTCTAGCCATGTTTTCCCAAATACACAAGCAGTCTTTGCTTTGCTCTGCAATATAGCCTTAAGATTAACATCATCCTCTGCTTTTGCATCTATCCTTCTTGTGCTTCCAAAAGCAACCACCCTAACATTCTTAAGATTAAGCTTGCTTGCCTCTAAAAACACATTCATCTCCTTATCATTTGAAGCAGGCCATCCAAGCTCAACATAGTCTATCCCAAAATCATCTAAAGCTTTAACTACATCAATCTTGTCCCTTCCAGACAGATTGACATTTGCGCTTTGGCATCCATCCCTTAATGTTGTATCAAACAATTTCATTTTGACCTCAAGAAACTTTGGCTGCGTCCCCCTGTTCGAAGGTGCAGCTTAAAATATAATTGCGATTATTCCTATAACTAAGAAAATCATGCTTATGTTATTTTTTGTCATTAAATAACTCATAATTTCAAAAGATACCAAAACATCTATATAAAGTTTTTCCTTTGATTAGTTTTTGTCACTTAAAAATGGTGTCAAAATAGAAAGCTTTAAATACCATAAAACATCTCCAAACAAAGAAAGAGGTTCTGAGGGTGGTATAATGTTAGTGCAAAAAGACTTTTTAAACAAGCTTAGGGATTTCGGATTAAATACTTATGAGTCTAAGATATGGACTGCTCTTTTAAGCAGAGGAGTTTCCACAGCAGGCGAGCTTTCTGACATCGCTAATGTTCCAAGATCAAGAAGCTATGATGTTCTCGAAAGCCTTGAAAAGAAAGGATTTATCATAGTAAAATTAGGTAAGCCAATTAAATATGTTGCAGTGAATCCTGGAGAGGTAATCGAAAGGGTAAAGAAAAAAGTAACAGATGAAACCCAGCAGCATCTAGCTCTTATAGAAAGCCTAAAGTCAGCAAAAGTTCTTGACGAATTAAATGTTTTGCATAACCAGGGTCTTGACTTGGTAGAGCCAACAGACTTGACAGGTGCAATAAAAGGAAGAAAAAACATATATAATCATTTAGCTACGATGATAAAGGGGGCAAAAAAATCAATCACTATCCATACAACTTCAGAAGGTGTTGTAAGAAAACAAGACGTTCTTTTAAAACAATTGGCAAAAGCAAAGCAGAGGGGCGTAAAAATAAGAATCGCTGCGCCAATCTCACCACAGGATAAGGATTTCAAAGAATTGGCAAAGGTAGCAGAAATAAAAGAAACATCAATAAACTCAAGATTTTGCATCATAGACAAAAAAGAAATATTGTTCATGCTTATGGATGATGAAAAAGTCCACCCTAGCTACGATCTTGCAATCTGGGCAAACACTGACTTTTTTGCTAATGTGCTCGAACACTCATTTGAAAGCTTCTTAGGCAAGAAATAAGTTAGCATACTCGAGTCAAAACAAAGATTTATATACTACTTCTTTTTATAATACCTTAAACATATTTAAAAAGAGGTGTAAAAAATGGTTTTAGGAATACAGGAAGTTACTTTAGCTATTATTGTTGGTACATTGGCAGCAATAGTATATTCTCTCAGGATTATGGTTCTTATGGAAAGAAGAATCGCCAGGATAGAGATGCACGTAGAGAATGTTGTTGGAAAAGTGATGAGAGAAGAGCTGAAGATTGAAAAGAAGCTTAAGAAAAGATAAATTCAATCTAACTTATTCTTTTATTTTATTAATTCTTCAAATAATATCCCTTTCATTTCTGCTTTTTCTATATTTATCATAAATGCTTTATCAGTTTCCTCTAAATCTTCCAGGGTCAAGAACATCCATTCCTTTCTGTTAAATCTTACAGCAACATAAGGCTCTGCATTAAACAGCTCTGCAAAATCCTTTAATTGTTTAATATCTTCCTTTTCAACATACTTCCAAGGCTCTTTTGCAGTCTTGCATTCTATTGCCAATCTACGAAGCTTATTAGTTGCCAAAATATCAGCAGAAGGATACCTCATAGAGCCAGAACCAGCTACCCTCAGGGCAGCCCATTTATTTCCCCAGAACTTATGTATCAGATCTCTCTCAGCATTGATACCTTTAGACTTCCTGCTCATCTCACACCTTGAATACCATAAAATCATTTGCAGCTACACAATTTGCAAAAACATCCTTTGCATCTTCTTCAACTTCCTGAGTTGTCTTATACCTTGCAGAAAAATGTGTTAGCACTAATTTCTTTACATTTGCCTGATTAGCAATCATCCCGGCTTGCTTCCCAGTCATATGCCCATATTCTTCTCCTTTGCCTTCTAGCTTGGAACTGTAAGTAGCCTCGCAAATCAACAAATCCGCATTCTCAGCCAATTTTACTGCATTATTGCATGGAATAGTATCAGCTATTACTGAAATCTTTTTTCCTTTCTCTACATAAGTAACATCTTCCGGCTTTATCTTCCTTCCCTTGAAGCTAATCTCTTTATTATCTTGCAACTCTCCCATCAAAGGACCATCTGGAACCCCCAATTTCTTCACTTTCTTAATATCAATATGCCTTTTATCCTTCTCAATAAAATTATACCCCAATGTAATAATTCCATGCTCCAATGGCAATGTCTCAAGATAAAACTCATCATTCTCAAAAAACTTACCCTCGGAAATTTCTTTAACTTCAAACTTTATTCTTCTGTCAAAAACAAAAGCGCTGAACATAGCTTCAATATGTTTCTTTGTCCCTTTAGGCCCGTATATCTCAAGCGTACGATTATATTCACTCGCTCCCAAAGTAGACATCACACCTGGAATCCCAAACACATGATCACCATGCCAATGTGTTATCAAAATCTTAGTTATCTTTGTAAGCGGAATTCCTTTCTGCTTGAACTGCCTTTGTGTCCCTTCACCGCAATCAACTAAAATCCCTTCATTCTTATATCTAATCAAGACAGCTGACTGATTCCTTTCCTTTGTCGGCACCATAGAAGACGTGCCTAAAAATATTACTTCCATTTTACTGCTATAAAATACAACTCCCTATTTAAATCTAACGGGCAGAATTACTATTTACTTAACTTTCCAAAAACTCATCACACAGCTATAGCCCAAAAGTACCACTATTAACAAACCAGTTACAGCATTTCCTGCCCTTTCAGTAGAAGACTCATAAACTATCCTTGGCTGTTTTACAGATTCTAAAACAACAGAACCACCTTCTTCAATATTTTCTTTCAACTCAACACTACTCCCCATTTCCATCACTTGCTCAACCTCTCCAACAACCACTTTAATCGGTTTTGTTATCTTACTCTCTGTTTTTTGTTCATCTCGTACTATTTTGACCATTAAATTATAATCCCCAGGCTCAGCTTCATCAATTATATTTTTCAAAATAACTTCCCTTGAACTTTCTGATTTTACAACTAAATTCTTAGAGTTAGAATCCCTAACTCCAGAATAAGACTTAGAACCCCTATAGACATAACTCCATGCCTCTATCTCATGTGCGTCATCATCTGGATTCTCCACATTTAGCTTTATCTCAAACTCCTTGCCAGCTTCAATCTCAAGCGGCCAGTCAGCAAGCTCATAATATATCTTAGACCTAGAAGAGGTACTCCCTACTAATTTTGTCTCGCACAAATCTTCATCAACACCTTCTAAGATTATATTCTTCTCTGCATAAGCATCTAAACCTTCTGCTTTGATAGTATACCTTCCCTCATCATAATTCCCTTCACAGTTAGGCTTTATCTGTATAGGTATTGTAACATCAGACTCTGTAAACTTATTATAGATATTAAACTTTGACTGCTTGCTTATTTTAGTTTCATCATCCTCTAACCACAAAGTTACAACCTCCTTAGCAGTATCTCCTTTGTATGCATTAATCTTTACTCTTATTGTCTGCCCAAACTTTGCAATATCATCTGTGCCTAGATCATAAACATCTTCTATATTGATAAAAGAAGTATTGCCATAATCATTGCCTTTTATGGTGATTATCCTCTGCTCAATATTATTACCTAAATTTTCATCATCACAATTAACCTCTAAATTAGATGTGATTATATACGCTTTGCCTTCAACCAAAGAAGGAGAATACTCATAAGATGTCTTGCGGTAAGTAGCGCTTTCTTCAGTCCATGGGGAATATTCTTTTATGATATTCCCATACATATCATCTATTCTTATCTTCCCAGTTATATTAACAGACTCACCATAAATTTTAGAAGCCCTTATCTTAAAATCAAAATCATCTTTATCATCAAAAACAGTTTTATTAATCAATATCTCTATCTTCCAATCACACCCAACAAAATCAGAATAAACAATAGTTCCATTATTAGAATAGCCTGCAGTACACAAAGCTTCACTCCAGCTTCCATTCAGCAAAGAAAAACAATTTCCTTTTTCAGTTTCATTATATTCTGCACTATCCAACAACACACCATTATTATCATACAAATACAATCTTTCACCAGTATTTTTTAAACCATTCCCCATAGAATCATCATCCACATACAATTTAATTGCATAATTGCTGCAATTAAAATTATTATAAACTCTGGTAGATTGATCTGTCAGTATAGCATATCCATAAGCAGGAATAATAGTTCCTTCCCCACCATACAAACCACCAGCTATAGTATCATTCCCAGAAGCATCCCCAAAAATAAATTCGCTAACATTAACTTCCTCGCTACCATTATTATAGAGCTCAACCCATTCATTCAATGACTCATCTGAAATAGGGGCAGCCATAACCTCATTAATAATCAGCTCGCCAGAAACAACCTTCAGCACAATAACTAGTAACCAAAACATTAAGAAAATCTTCTGTTTGATTTTTAACCCCTCAAAAAACTAATCTAACTCAAAATCCCTTAAAGCAACAACCTTTTGGTTAGGATATTTTAAAACATCCGTCAAAGTAAGCCTTAATGTTAACTCTGTTCCCTGGAAACATACCCTCACTTTATCTGTCCTTGTCACAAAACTCTCTTTATCAACAACAATCTCTGGATTTATGTCTTTCTCCATTGGCTTGTCCTTGTTCCATTCCTTATACACCATTGCATTGATCCTTGGCACAATAGGAGAATCCCCTCTGTTTATTATAACATATTTTATCTGTGTTACACAACCAGAATCAGCATTTTCTTTCTCTACCTCAATATCTTCTATAGACAAAGTTATTCCGCTGACCTTGCCACTATATAACTCAGAAACATCTGGAAAATATTGCTCACATTCAGCAATATCCTGAACTAAAGCCCCGCTAGGACATTCATGATAAATAACATTCTTTGTCTCAATCTTTGTTTTTATAGGGCATAAGCTGCAGTCATTCTCACATGCCTTTTCTTCACAAATACATTCAGGGCATTGCGGCTCTAAAATCACATTCCCAGTAGGTGCTTCTGCAGGCTTCATATAACTAAATCCCACAATAGCCAAAGAGATTATGATCAATAACAAAAGAATATTCATAGGTATTCTTTCAAGAAATATAACCTTTAACACACCCAATATCTTTTTCATTCTCGATGACACTGAAACTTGCGCTCCCATAGCCCAAAATTTAACTTAACTACTATTTAAATTTATTCAAAAACACCCTCTATTTTTTCATTACAATATGGGCATAAATTTCCGCTTATTTTATTAGAACTGACTTTAAACCAATCTCTTTTGACCATCAGCTTCCTGCACTTAGGGCATAATGTATCGCCTGCTCCATTTAAAGAACTGTTTCCGATATAAACATACTTCAACCCAGTATCTAGAGCAACCCGTCTAGCCATAATCAAAGTCTTATCAGATGTCCTTGGTTCATCAAGCATCTTATAAGTTGGATAAAAAGCAGAAAAATGCAAAGGAACTCTATCACTCAAATTTCTCTTAACCCACAAAACAAGTTTTTCTATCTGCTTCTTCGAATCATTATGCCTTGGTATTATCAGATTAGTCAGCTCAACCCAAGTTCCGCTCTTCTTTATCTCGCCAATTGCATCAAGAATAGGATTTAATCTTACAGAGCATATTTTTTTATAAAACTCCCCATCTATCGACTTCAGATCAATATTAGCAGCATCAATATAAGGATACAGATCTCTAAGCGGCTCAATATTTATATAACCATTAGTCACCATCACATTCTTTAATCCTTTTTTTCTCGCAAGTTTTACAGTCTCTAAAACATATTCATAATTTATAGTCGGCTCGTTATAAGTATAAGAGATGCTTTTGCAGTTATTTCTCAAGGCAGTTTCAATAATTTCTTCTGGCATTACTTCATTTACAGAAAAACCATCAGCCTTTGCTTGAGATATATCATAATTCTGGCAGTGCAGACAGTGTAAATTACACCCCAATGTCCCGACAGACAAAGAATAGCTTCCAGGAAAAAAGTGATATAATGGCTTTTTCTCAATCGGATCAACATTGACAGAAACAGGCTTCCCATAAATCATTGAAAAAAGCTCTCCATCCACATTCTTCCTTGCCCCGCAATTTCCGAAATTGCCTGGCTTTATAACACAGTTTGTAGGGCATAAATTACAGTTTACAACCTTATTTTTCAACTTTTTATAATAAAGCGCCTCTTTCATATGATCATCAAAATTATCTTGTTATAATAATCTTTCTAAATTTACTTTTAAATGTATATGACGTATGGGCAAAGCGAAATATTTTATATGCTCAAGAAAATTAGATAATTTTCTTGTTGTTACCATTCAAAAATACTACACAAAGCTTTAATAGTACGATTTTTATTTTAAAGGTCAAGGGTGGATTATGGCATTTTTTGGTTCAAAGAAAAAAAGAGGTGGATTACCAGATAATTTTGACCTAGATATGCCTCCAGAACCTCCAAAAATAGGCATCGAAGATGACTTCTCGTCAACAGATTCACCAGATGAAGAGCTTATGCCTTATCTTAAATCTTCAAAAAAACAATCAATGCCTGAATTACCCGAGCTGCCAGATATGGACGAGCACGAATTACCAGAACTTCCACCATTGCCTGATTTAGAAGAATATCATGGATCTCCATCAATTCCTTCTTCAAGATACGATTCACTTAATTCTCAAGAGCTTCCACCATTGCCAGATATGGATGAACATCAAGACTTCCCTAAATTAGACAACTTTGAGCTTCCACCATTGCCTTCAACACAAAAAAAAGAGAAAAAAGGATTATTTGCATTCCTAAAATCAAAAAAAGCCCCAAAAAAGATGCCAGAAAGCAGGCTCGAAACATTACCCCCTTTGCCAGATATGGAAGAACACGAATTACCAGAATTACCTCCTCTCCCTCATGAAGATGAAGAGATTGAACCAGAACACGAATTTGAAGAAAAACCAACTCCACCTATAAGGGTAGAGCCTCAACCAATTAGGCAGATAAAACCACAAAAAGAAAAGAAAGTTGTAGAACAACCAATAACTAGATTCATAAATATTAATGAATTCAAAAAAATCCAAGACGGAATAAACAGTTCAAAATCCTCACTAAAGGGAATCGACGCATTCTTTTCTGAATTAGACAGCTCAAAATCTCACCAGGATAAAAAATACGAAGGAATCTACAATACTTTCCAGGATATACATAAAAAGATCCAGTTCATAGATAAAACTTTATTCAAAGAGGTGTAATCAAAATGGCAGATGCTCAGGTTTTTGTAAAAATAGACAGCTACAAGGATGTTTTAAACACAGTAGGCCTTATAAAAGACAAGCTGAACGAAGCAAAAGACACATTATCAAAACTAAAAGATATCAAGCAGAGAGAAGATGCAGAGCTTGATAAATGGAACAGCAAGCTTGCTGAGATAGAATCAAAGGTAGACGGAATAGACCAGATATTATTCCAGCCAGCTTCAATGTAAAAATGGCAAAAAAAGAAGAGAATCCGCTTTTCGTCGGAATAACAGATAAGGATGAACTAAGAAGGGGCATGTTAGAATGCTCTAAAGGTATTTTGGAATCCTTAAAATTCTTCGAAAGCTTCAAATCAGTAAGAGAAGAAAAAGCCGCACTCACAAAACAACTCAAAGGTGACCTAAAAGACATATCAAGATCAATAAACGCTTTGAAAAATAGTTTGCCTCATGTCAAAGATGGCGAGATAAAAAAACCAGAAGTAAAAAAAGCAGCTGAACTAAAACCAAAAATAATAAAGAAAGCTCCAGTAATAGCCGAAAAACCTTCTGAAAAGTCAGAGATAGAAAAGCTAGAATCAGAACTCAACGAGATAGAAGATAAATTAAATTCTTTGTCTTAAACTTTGATTAAATTAAATTTTAAA
>JAHJAV010000121.1 GCA_018813685.1 Nanobdellota archaeon
AGGAATTTTCGGAGAAAGCGAAAATGTTTCAGAAAACAGCAGGACTTAAAACAGAACTACAAAGATTAGATGAAATCAACGAGCTATTTAGGAGTTATGGCCATAACCTGCAAAATATGGACCCAATCCAATTAAATATATTGGAACTTGAGGTTTCAGATTGTCTTAAAAAAATAAAAGGTAATAAAAAATGATTCCAAGAAAAGATTTGTTAATACTAGCGGAATTGAGGAACAATTCAAGGGAGAGTCTGACAGAGATAAGCAAGCGGACATCTGTTCCTATCTCCACTATATTTGACAAGCTAAGGTTTTATCAGGATAACCTGATCAAGAAGCATACTACTATCATTGACTTTTCAAAGCTTGGCTTCAATGCAAGGGCAAATATTATGGTCAAGGTTGACAGGAATGCAAGGGAAGACGCCAGGAAATTCCTGCTCCACCACCTTAATGTCAATTCAGTGTACAAGATAAGCAATGGCTTTGACTTCCTGATAGAGGGCGTTTTCAAGAATGTAAGGGATGTTGAGGACTTTATAGATGTTTTTGGTGGGAAATTTAAGCTGGAGCAGACCCAGGTACATTATATAGTAGAGGATATAAAGAAAGAATCCTTTATGAATGATAACTCCTTGCTGGACATGGTATTATGATGGGATATGAAATGGAATTGGATGAGCTTATATGGGAAAAGGAATTCCTAAAGCATGAAAAGGAAGAAAACATACTATAAATTGTTTTTTTCGGGTTTTCTGAAATTAGCAATAATTATTTACCCATAGTTATATAAATCTTTTTTGACAATAAACTGACTATGCTAAACGAGAAAGAGCTGATGATACTTTCTGAATTGAGGAAAGATTCCAGGCAGAGCCTTACTGATATATCCAGAAAAACAAATATTCCAGTCAGCACTATATTTGATAATTTGATAAAGCTAAACAAGGGCATTGTCAAGAAAAAGGTTTCCCTGCTCAATTTTGATGTTATGGGATACCCTATCTTTGTCAATTTGATTGTCAGGTCCAGCGGAAAAAAGAATGTTGAACGCCTTTTGCTAAGCAAACCTAATGTAAACTCCTTGTCAAGAACAAAGGGGGAAAACTGTTTTTTTATTCAGTGTTTTTTTAGGAATATGTCTGAATTTGAGTCGTTTAAAGATGAGCTTAATGAAATGGGGGCCAAGGAGCTGAAGGAATTCCATGTAATTGGAGAGATAAAGCGAGAGGTTTTTCTTACAAATGAAAGCCACATTAAGATGGCTTTGGAAAATAAAGAAGACCTGTTTTTTCCATAAAAATGGTAGACAAAAATCTGGCAGAAAAATGCAGAAGGTGGGTTGAGGAATACTCAGGAGGAGTTAACAGCAGTGTCCATGCCCCTGCCCCTACTCAACCTGTAATTGTAACCCCTAGGCAGCCTGAAAGTGCAGTTGAAATGCCACTGCTTAGGCCAGTTTATTTGACTGAAAGGGATTATAGGGTTATGGGTTGCAAGCTCGTAAAGGTTGCAGATGTAGAAGCAGACATGAATGTTAAATCAATGGTAGGCAGGTTTGATGATTCCGCCACGGATGAAATAGTTGACAGGTTTGGATCTGGAACCTATATCCAGTGCGCTTATTTGACTTTTCCCAGTCTTTTTTATTCTATGCTCGGAAAAGAAAAAAAATGCTATTGTGATGCAGATATAGAAAGGAATATTGATGCTTTACTATCCCGATTAAGGGAGAATTCCCTTTCAGAAGCAGGCTCAATTGGCGCTGATATGGCCTTGGTGCAGCCCAGTAGAATCAGTTTGATAGTAGAATGGACCGGTTTCCTTGACAAATTGCCTATTTTAATTCCGCCTTTCTTAGGGGTAGAATATTCATTCCATTATCATGCAACTGCACCCTCTGAGTTTTATAGAAGAAATAAATAAGATTGATTTGATTGTTTAATATCGAAATTTTCGTAACTTGCGAAAAGTTGGGGATTTTTTCTTGATAATTGTTATTAAACCAGCATTATTATTTCATGGTGTTGTCTGAGGTGCATGTAAAATGGTATATTCTGTACGAAGAGGGGCAGGCTCAAATGGTGACAAGCTAGATTCACCTAAACAGGGCTGGATTACAAGGGGCAGGGGATGTCTAGACACCATATCCCGGGTTTTCCCAGGGGGTTTTCCTATTGGGATTCTTAGGGTCCATGGGGTAACAAGAAGAGAGATTGCAGATGTGCTGGAAATGGAAGGAGAGGTTTATGTGATGGTACCAGGGTCAGACCAGCCTTATCATGCCAGAAAAGCCAGGGTATCCTGGGTGACTCCATTGGATATTGAGATTCTTGGAATAGAATCCAAACAACAAAAAGGATGCACAGGATTAAAGCTAGGAAGAATAAAAGTAAAGGAATACAAGCCGCCACAAGTGATCCCTATTACAGGCTCTGATCCCAATATAGTGATTTATACAGTAGAGGGAGAGTTGCGTTTAAACCAGGTTTTGGGAATTCCCCAGTTCTATGTTCAAAATTGCAGGGTTACCTACACTGGAAACAGAAGTGTTTAGAAAATGAAGAGGGATCTGTTAACTCAGGTAAGAGATCACCAGCAACTAAAGATGTTGGTTAAAAGTCAAAGGGAATTGGATTCTCTGGACGGTACTGTTACGAATAGTATACAGAGTCATAAACCTGACCATATTACTGATTATCTCTCTATTATGAAAGAGTTGGAAAGAATTTATCAAAATATGGAAAGCAATACCCCTCCAAATATTATTGCAGACCCTCGAGCTAGGACCAGCCAGATTCAATTAGATAATTCTGTGATGTGGTTTCCATCATCTGGAACACATTATTACCTGCCATTCCGCCATGTTGTAAGGGCATACGCGCCGCAAGATTTGATTGATCAGCTTAAGGCTCCAAGATTTAGTGTTTTAGGCGCAAATGGTCGAATAAACGGCGGTTTTGAAAAAAATGGAATCTACCATAGCTTTGGAGGCATTGAATTGCTTCTGCCCCCCGCAGTTATCTTTGCTGAAGCTGCAGAACTAACATTTGAAAGCAATTATTGCGCAAAAGTGAGCGCTGGAAATGGAGCTATAAGGCGGTATAAGAATGGAACTTTTACTCTAGAAGGAGCGATTATAATTATAACAGAAATGGTTGGCCCATCAGCATCCAAGAACTTTAGGATAGGATTTTATGGACATCTTCCTAGCAATCCGATAACACCTCAAAACCAAATAGCATACTCATCAGGATACTAAACAGACAATAAAAACAAAAACTCATTCCATAACAAAAAATGATCGACTCCGATTTAGTAGAAAGGTGCAGAGCCTGGGTTGAAGAGTACAGCGATGGTGTAGAGGAAACTCAATCCCCCATCATTAGTTCAAACAATTATAAACCACCGATTAGCGTTTCTAGGCAATATCATCATAATCCCAGCAGTACATCAAGGAGACCAATAAGAAACAATACTCTTAGAAATCTTGTAATTGTAGGTTTATCAATAGCTGGTCTTTTTTATATATACACAAGTGTAAAAAGCAATTATAATGGACAGCCAGCAAAGCAAGAAGTTCAAACTAGAAATTCAATAAACTTTTCACCACCAGAATTGATAGATAGAGATAAACATGATCAAGATGAAATGAGGTTGGCTCGTGCAGAAGAAGCATATGAAAAATCAGTGGCTGCTTCGGATCATTGGGATGACCGTACGGCTAGGCATTATATAACTGTTGCTCGAGAAAATGATCCTGATAATGTATTATACCAGATTGAAGAGGCAAGATTAGAACTTAGGGCAGAAATAGCCAGACAAGCAGGTAAGACACTTAGAGGAATTCGAGATTTGTTTAGGTAGTAATCTAATCTGATAGTGTCAAAGTTTTTTCGCCTTCATCGTAAAAACAATATTTTTTTCTCAGCAAGTGTTATTAAGCTATTTAGCTTAAAAAAGATAAAACCATGAATATAAGGTGATGTAAATGAGTAATGCACTATCGGTTCCATCAATAGATGAAATCGTTTTTAGGGTTGCTGTTGAATATGAAAACCTTAATAGAAGAAAACCTTCAACAGTAGATTGGAGGGCAACGCCTCTGAGCCAGAGGCCTGCAAGGATTGCTAAAACAGGCATTAGCTACGTTATAAGAAATGAAAAAGAGTTTTTGTTATACCTGTTATTAACACCTTATACAATTCAAGTGGATGGAGATCATTATTTGTTTGGCAGTATACCAGTTGGAGGAAAATTTAGGACTAACGGTAAATCCTTAATGTTTACTGGATCCCCTAAAGTATTAAGGGCAGAACATTATCATCATCCTCTTGTTTATGCGGATAACACTATAGATTTCAGTTGTTCAGATAGATGGAGCAGGGCGGATGTCCGATGGGGCTGCTGGTATGACCTAACTAAAGAAGATACTGCACATAAAATAGCTGTATGGCTAGAAATAGGAAGAAAAGCTCTTCAAAATGGATATCTCAAAGGTATAGTAATCCCGGTCCACTTACTAAGCAGGGATAATTTTCCGTCTGAATACCGGACTTATGAAGGGGCGATTAAAAGCGGTGTATAAATTTTTGCAACTGCAATGAAACCTATAGTTAGATGTGGTTAATAATATAGAATAAACAAAAAGGATCATTTGATACAAAAAACAATTATTTTTCAATTTTATCTATCTCGGCGCTGCCTTATAACTGCTTTTAATCTTTCAGCATATTCTCTTTGCCTTTGTAATCTTTCTTGGCGTTCTTTAAGAATACTTTCTTTTACCTGCTCAACTTCTGTAGGTGCAATAAATATCTTAACAAATTCGTGTACTTTATCCCACCTACTGCTTAAATAATCCACATAGTTCGGATGATTAGGATTTGATGCTATGTTTTGCGGCACTGGAATTACAATAGCTAAATTTTGTATTCCATTTTGTTTCTGGTAATCATTATCCGGGTCTTCATAGCCAACCTTAATCAGTTCCACACAGCATAATCTTTGCAATCCTCTGCTAAAAGGCAGGAACCTTGGGTCCTGGCCATCTATCCTGAGGATAATGAAACCTTTCTCTCCTTTCCTGAATCCAAAGTCAGGCTTGCCATTGTCAACATACTTCTGTTCATGGTCATCTGGAATGCCTGAACAAGATTCCCCTTTGGTATATACAAAATCAATCCTGTTTAAATCTCTTACTAATTCAACTATTCCCGAATCAATTCCGTTAAATGTATTTTGAGGAGCATATGCTTTTCCCCACCCAAAACCGCATAGAGGTGCACTATAATCCCTCCTTAATCCTTTTTCTTCACTAAAAGACTCAAAGAAACCTTTTACAGGATATGCGCAGTCGTATCGGATGCATTCTTCCAAACTTATTGCCCTGTTGTGGTCTGCTAATCCAACTACTAATGGCTGACCATCAGATGTGCTTTCAACCGTTTTCTGAAAATCTTTTCCAGGCTCAAAAAACTTCTTGCCTATCATTCTGGCTGAGATATCTTGTAATCTGGAAGGTATTTCACCCATTCCTAAAAATTGCCTTATTTCGTAGAAAGGTACTCTTAAGTATAGCCTCATCAATACTCTTTTAGCAGCATCATCCACTACCCCTAACCGTGCACTTAAATAACTCTCTTCACACAATAAGTTATCTACAGATGTAATTGTATAAGTATTATACCCTTTGCCTAAAAAAGGATTTTCACGTTTCACACTCAAAAGAATTCATTAGGTTATTTAAAATTTCCGCCTTCATCGTAAAAACAATATTTTTTTCTCAGCAAGTGTTATTAAACTTCACATCCTCTTTTTAGTCATGCAAAGGTTGAAGTATAATTTGCTGCAAAGGAGAAGTACGCAAAGAAGCCTTGCTATAAGCAGAGAAACTTTAGAGCAGTTAAAGAGGGATATATCTGTTTCACGCTCAAAGGCGCATCCAAATATTGAGGATAGGATAATCCAAGATATAAAACAAAAACATCGGGAGTGGATTAGAAGTGCAGCATTAGATACCTCTCAGGTGGATCCTGGCTATAGGATATTGATCACTGATGACAGTGTTGAAAATCCATTAGTCATAACTTCTGAGCTTGTAAGGATAATAAGGGCTGCAACAAGGGATGCCCCATCAAAAGAATCTAAAGCAAGGCGCATTTATGACTGGATAGAGCAAAGCATAGAATACGGCAAGATTGATGGAAGGAAAGGTTATATTGACTCCCAAGAAGTTCTAAGCTATAGGAGGGGGATATGCGCTGAGATGGCTTTTCTGTATATTGCCATGGCACGAAGCGTCGGCTTGAGATCGAATTTTGTTTCTGTAAGCAAAGATTATCGTGGCAAAAAGGTTAATCATGCGTGCGCTGTTGTTGAAACAGAAAGAGGATTGGTTTTTGTTGATCCTGCTTACCATAAGTATGATGTAAAACACCAAAAGTATGAGATATGGAATGATAAGGAGATTATTGGCATGTTTGAAAAATTGAGGGGGAGGTAAAATGCGCAGGCTGGGAAGAATCACGGTCGGAGGAGCCCTTACAGGGGCAGGATACCAGTGCGTAAAGAAAGTAATAATATCAGATTCTGTTGTCGGCAGCTCTTTTTATTCAGGATTGGCTACATTATGCTTTGCCGGGGCGTATAGGTGCCTGGATGATATTGTTTTAGTGCAAAGGGTTCAGCAGCTTCTAGGCAACGAGGATTCTGAAACAGCACAAAGAATTGCGCCTATGTTAACTGAGAGGATTCCTGATTTGGAAAAAAGAATCCTACCTGGACAACATGATGCATATCAACTACAAGAACCAAGAAGCCAAACAGGAGTTGACCCTAAATGGGACCCAGGAAATGGTAAAGCGCCAGACATAGAGTATGGAGTTTATCCGCAGGATCTGTCACACGTCAAACCTCATATTCCGAAAGCAAAGAGGCAGGAACATCCTACTCAGGAAGATGTGCATCAATTACAAGAGCTGAAAAGGCAGATAATGAAAGAAAGAGGTTACTTATGAATTTACGCTGCCGACGGAAAAATGTGTAATTTTTTTCCATAATGTATATCAAGGTTTGCGGCTTATTAAATTCCAGGAAGTTTTGGAGGTTATATGGTACAAAGAACCAAACTTTACCCATCAATTGAAGACATTGTGTTTAGGGTAGCAGTGCAGTATGAAAACCTGCACCGCAGCGGAAAACTGGATGCAGCATCTGCTTCAACTGCCAAGAGAGAATGGATAATGAGTAAAACTCCTGTAAGTTACTTAAAGAAAAATCCAGGCGAAGTTGTTATTTATCTTGCGGTTGCACCATATATCTTTAAGAGAAATGGTGACCATTACTTTTTTGATTGTGTGCCTATAGGGAGAGAATTCCATCTTAATGGCAGTCAAATATCCTTTTCTGGCAAGCCTAAGATATACAAAATAGAACACTACAATCATCCTTTTGTTTTAGATGGTAATGAGATCTGTGATAGTAATGATGATAGGTGGAGTAATCCACCATTGAATATTCAGTGGGGTTTAGGGTATGATATAAATCAGCGTGAAACAATTCGTAAGATAGCCAATTGGCTGAAAGAAGGGAGAAAACTGCTGCAAAATGGATATTTTGGTGTAGTATCCCCTCGCCATTCACTAAACCGAGAAAATTTTTCATCTGAGTATATATCAGTTGATGAGGCTGTAAGAAAAGGGGTGAGGATTATTGAACTAATGTAATCTAATTTTTCGTCAATGACAAAAAATCAAATGTTTTTTTTGGATAAGGCATATTAATCTTTTTGTCATTACAGGATTTAACATTTTATGGAGGTAATAAAAATGGCAGATAACAGGTTTTTGTTGGTATTAGATCCAACTAGCGGACAAGATGTTTTGGTGAGAAGCGCGCCTGATGCTTATAGGCAGAAGTCTATCAGGGCAGCAGTTGGTTATATGGTTCAATTGGAAGGGGATGGAGTAAACCCGCCATATAATGCATCAGAAAGAGAAGTTGCACTTTTAATCAAAAGTTGGGAAGAAGAGGGAAAAGCTCAGGAAGCGAAACCTTTGAGTGAAAGAAAAAAGGAGTTTGTAATAGCAGCAAGGCAAAAAAGTGATGGAGAGCTAATAAAATTAACATTAGACGATACCATGGCTAAGTATGAGCCTATGGTACAGACCAGCAGGGCTATGCCTGGTGGAAATTCATCAGAAACTCTTCCATGTTTTGAATTGTTTGCAAGTTTGGATAACATATCAGGGATATACAGATTAGAGTATAGAGTTAATCGTCTGCATAGGGGGTAGGCACATGGGAGTTGAAATAGCCCCTCTTCCTTCAATCAATGAGCTAGAGATTAGAAATGTTGGCGCGTGGGGTGAAGATGGCGCAGTAAAACAGGAATTACTCCATAGTTTGAGGGTAATGGTAATTGGTTCAGATGTTTTGTCACAGATGGTTCTGTCTAATCTTGCAGGACTGGGAGTTGGGAACATATGCTGTGTTGATGGTAGTCCGATTACCGGAGCAGATCAATATAACTTTTTGTACTTTAAGAAACACGGGCAAAAAAGTTTATTAGGCCAAAAAAGAGCCGCATTCATAGCTTCGACTTTAAGAGCAATAAACCCATTTTCAACAATAACTTACCATGCATCTGGATTTAAAATAGATTATGCCGATGGATTTAATCCTGAAGTTATTGTTGATGCTACAAATAATCCAAGTTCAAAACAGGCTTGTCTTGATTATTGTATGCAAAAGCCAATCCCTTTTGTATCTGCAGTTTCAAGTCGGCAGAGAGCGGAATTAGCCGTTTTTAATCCAGATATGGAATCTGGTGCTTTGGAAAATATAGTGCAATCAGATTTTGTTTCAGAAGGCCATGGCAGCTATACCAGCGGGGTTATATCGGCGTTAGCCGCAGAACAAATCAGAAAATTAAGGTTTTCTATTGATGGCAGTTGTATTGATAGGCCGTTAAAGACAGGAAGGATAGTGGAATATGATCCCCATCTTTCTTTGGATGGCGAACCAAATTTTGGAGACTTGAGCGTTTTGGTTATTGGTGCAGGAGCAATTGGCAATTTTGTTGCTTTGAATCTGGCCCTATTAGATGTTGGGAATGTAGACATTATTGATGGAGATAAAATAGAGGATCATAACCTTAATAGGCAAATATTATTCTATGGGAAAAGCGGGCATCCTAAATCACAAGTATTAAGCGAGAGAATAAAAGAGATAAATCCCTCTTTAAATGGGAGTTTCTACAATGAATACCTGACAGAGGATATGTTTAATGTTTTAGGTGCTGGTAAATTAAGTTATAATGCAATTTTTGGCTGCGTAGATAATCAGCAGGCGAGATATCTTGGAAATAAATTAGCAGTTACCCATAGGATCCCTTACATTGATGGAGGAACTTCGACGACAGGTGGAAGAGTAGTCGCATATATACCTGGAAAAAATAGGTGTGTTGATTGCCAGTTTGATTTGGGCCAATACAGGCTATTAACCCCTATGAGGGGCCAGGGGTGTGCTCAGAATCCAGATCCATCGATTATTGTGCCTAACATGCTTATTGGAAGCGCAATGGTAGCAGAGTTTGTTAATATTCTTTTTGGAGCATCTCATTTAGAAGAAAGAGCATTCAAGTATGATACATATTCAAGGGACAAGATTTACTTTCAGCCAATAGGTGTATTTGGCCAATGTGGTTTGGGTTGTTTTTAGTACTAATAATATTCCGAATAATATTCGGCAGAATCAAAAAATCAGGGGATAGGTTTAAAATGTACTTTAGATTGAAAATAAACAGGAGGTAAAAATGCCTACAGCTACAATAGATGATGTTGCACGAGATACAAAGACTGAGTATACGCAGCCAAACTTAAATCATCGACCATTACTTCATAATGATGCCTCAACTAGGGGTATGTCTGCTATGGATAGAATGAGAACTTATTTAAGATCAGATACTTACAGGCAAAAACAGGAGATTATAGACCAAAAAATTAAGAAAGTAATAGATTATGGGTATGACCAAAGAGTAAAGGAAAAGGCAGTTCCAACTGTTAGTGGAAGGAGATTTGGAGAAAGGTCTTTCGATTATTCTCATGTTGATGATGAGTTTAGAGGGGTAGATATTACATCTGAGGCGTTAAGGAAGGGTAATTATATATCTCGAAGGGTAGTTGAAGTGGCAGATCTTCCCTTGGAATCATATCTTTATTCCTTGGACAATAAGAATTCTGGGCAATTACCTGTTGTTAGAGATTTGTATATTGCTCAAAGTCAAGAGGTAACTCTTTCTTCATGCCGTGTTCCTGCTCTTGCCGTGATAGCTTCTTCATTAGACATTAGGGATATTCTTAAAAAGAAGATTGTTGGATGGTCCCATTCGCATGGCTATATACATCCTTTCTTTTCAGATGATGATAAAGACAATATAATGAGGATGCTTGGCACATCTACCCTAAAAAAGCGTATTCGCATCAAGGATCCAATGATTCGGGGAGCAGGCTACCAAGGCGTCGAATATGAAGTAAGATATACTCCCGCTATCGTCTTTAATGCCGCTAATGCCCAGCCATTTGTTGCAGTTGCTGTAGAATATACAAGAAGGTATGATGGGCAAAAGATAGTTCATATCAATGAGGGCGGTTCCTTAAGGGTCATAGATGAAACAAACGGAATTGACATGGATCCTGCATCAATTGACAGGCAGATTCTTGAAAGGGTCAGGTATAACGGAAGAACCCTTGGTGAAATTGCAGTAAGAAGCAGAGGGCATGTGCAGGAAGTAAGCAGAATTCCAGCAGCAGGCGAGGCTGCTCCAGTTCCAACCAGATTAGAAGAACTTGAAAGGCTATGCAAACAGTATCAGGGCATAATATCGAGGCAGGAGCATGTTATTTCCGGATTAAGGGAATCCAGAAGAAAAAGAAAAGGGTATTTCAGCAGCCTAAAATCGATGTATAGGGATTTGGAAGAAGATTATAGAAGAAGCTCCAGAAGCTTTAGGCTTGCCAGGCCAAGAAGGAAGGTACGTGACCCTAGGTTATCCCAAAGAAAAAGGCAAGTTCGACTTGAATAAAATACCAGCAATAAAAAGAAATATGCCTTTTTCATTCTTTTCGTGATAAGCGTAAAAATGCGTTATTTTTCTCCAGAAGGTATATCAAAGCTTTTGCTCTATTAGGTTCCATAAATTTTTGGAGGCTTAGATGCAAACGCATGATTGGTGTTTAGTCAGTTTGGATGCATTTAGTGTAGATCAACTAGATGAAATACTGCTCAAGAAAACTCCTTGGGAGTATATGGAAAGGCCTATCCATGACATTCTTGAGTATGTGCTTGACCCGCATCAGGATGGATTAAATCCCGGCTATAATGCAGAAGAAAAAGCAGTTGCAGATATGATAAAGGGATGGATGGACAATATAATTCAGTATCTTAGAGGAACAGGCAAAGCAGCAGAATCAACTGGCAGCTCTCCCACAGTTTCTATGGGTGCAGAACGTACTTTTCTAAGGTTAGCGGCCAGACGAGCAAATGCAAATGAAATGATATTTTTAGGATTAGAGGATAAAATGAAACCCTATATAGAAAGGATGCTGCAACAAAGACATGTTCCAGGGGCAGATTCTTCAGTTGCTGCGCCCTATATTGAGTTATATGCAGATGGGATTTGCAGCTGTTGTTTTTGTGTGGGCTCAGTGAGGTAAAATAACATTACAGCTTCATTAATTAAACCTTTTGAATCTGTAATTACATCCTCATCGCAAGCATAACCACTTCTGCTATGTAATGCACTGCTAAAGGATAAAAGAAATGGCCTTTCTTTGGATTCATCAATAATCCCATGCCGATTCCGCCTAAGAGGAAATAGTATAACATTGCAGAGAGCCTGTAATCCTGATGGAGAACAGTGAATATTACAGCTTGGGCTATCAGAGCTGCCTTAAATCCAAATGCATTTCCTAATGTTTTTAGCAATATTACTCTATTTATCATCTCTTCGTAGAATGCCACAAATAAAGGGAAGAATAATATTACAGAAATGCTATTGACCTTTATGGGGCGGGGATCCCCAATTATCACATCACCTGCTATGAATAAGACTACAAGCAATAAAGACCACAGCCAGTATTTTGGTTCTGTGTCTTTTATGTTGAATGAAGTCTTTATCTTTAAAGCCTTGTAGAATAAAAAAGATATTATTGATAGGGCTATAAACAGGGAAATGGTATAAAATCCCTTGGGAAGGTTTAACCATGAATATGGGATATATCCGAACATCAAGAACAGCCATACGCATAAAACAACAGCCAGCACAGTTAAAACTGCTTTTAGCTTAGGGTTCATTTATGTTTACTTTTCTTTAATGCTTAAATAATTTTCCAGTTTACGAAGGTGAAAACAAAAGATTTATATATTACTATTAACTTTAAGTTAATAATTATTAACCAAATGGAAACAACAAGCCCAGCAAAAGCAATACTAAAAATTTTGTTGAAAGACTTTACAATAAGTCCAACTATAACTTCATTATCCTGTGAAGTTGGGATGAGCAGGGTAGGCATGTGGAAAATTCTTAAAAGGCTTGAGAAAGAAAGATTAGTCACACTTTCTCCTATAGGCGCTGGGAAAACAAGCGCATATACAGTTGCTTTGAATTGGAATAACCCCCTTACTGAAAAATCTATTGCTCTCTCTTTGGCTGAAGACGCCTTAAATAACCAGAGATGGCTGACCACTTTTGCAGATCTTGAGAATATGGTGGATTTCCTTATGATCTATGGCAGCATAATCCACTCGCCTAAGAATGCAGGGGATATTGACCTATTAGGAGTTGTTTCAAATAAAAGAAAGTTCTTGGATATAGATGACTCTGTGAGAAATATTCAAAAAACCCAGCTGAAAAAGATACACCTATTAAATTTCACACCCTCAGAGTTTAAGCGAGAACTTGAAAAGCCAAACAAATCTTTTGTGGATTCCTTAAAGAAGGGGGTAGTATTATTTGGGCAGGAAAAATTTATCAAGTTTGTAAGGAGCATAAACAAAAAATGAAAGAAAAAGCGAGGGATTGTTTTGTAAATGCACTAAAGGATGAAGAGAAGGGAAAGAAACATAAGGGCCTTCTTATTTTACAACCAGATAATAAGCTTGCAGAGGAATATATTAAGAAGGCAAAGATAAATCTACAACTCTGTGATTTGTATAAAGATCGAGGTTTTGAATACAAGATTCCGGAAGAATGGTTTTATACCCTTTATTATTGCGCATTGTCCATATTATCCAAGTTTGGAGTTGAGAGCAGGAGCCAGAGATGCACTGCTGATTTCTTAAGATATGCTAAGGATAACGGCTTAATAGACTATGACGATGAATTCATTGACAGGATTATGGTTTACAGCTCTAAGAATAAAAAGTCAGATGTTGACGAAAGGGAAGCAGCAAGATACGGTTCTGAGACAACGAGCGGGGAAATTGAAAGTAAATATGAGTATATGAACAATGTATGCAAAACGGCAATTTGCAGGGCTGAAGAGATAGTGTTTTCAAATAAGGAGTTTAAGGTTCCTAAGGAGCTTTATGAATAATAAGAATTAAAACGGATATCGTTTACTTATCGGCACCTATTAGCAAAAACATTGTTTTTATAATGTTGCAAATCAACCTAACAGACGATAATGAGCAAACCCCAACGTGCCGAAAAGTAAAAAAGAAAGCCAAGTACCGAAGACTAAACAATCTCATTAAAACGAAATGTTTTTATACAAATTCTTACGAGATGTGAATTATGGCTGGAAAAAAGAAGAAGATAACAAAAAAACAGTTTATGTTCTTTACTATAGTAGGATTTGCAGTTGGTTTTGCATTAATCTATCTAATAACTAAAATGGCTGGAGGAAAGGTGGATATTCATATATTCTTCTTGGCAATTATTTCTGCTATTATAATAATGGCTATTTGGTATTCAATACATTTCAGGAATGTTAGTGTTTCCCATATCTCAAAAAATAAACCGGGTTTATGAGATGTTTTTAAAAAGAAAAGGCCAAATGCAGAGCGAGGTTGTAAGGGTTTTTATAGCTGCTATCATTATTATTCTAGCTTTTCTTTTTGGTATAAAAGGGTATAACAGCGTTATGGATAAGAAATGCCAGTCTGATATGATTCTTTTTGAGAAGGATCTTAGCGGTTCTATGAGCGCAATAGCTTCTCAGACTGGAACAGTAGAGCAGAAACAATATTCTATTCCATGTAAGATAGATAAGGTTTATTTTATTGATCTGAATGAAGAGCTGGATGAGGATTTTGATCCTTCTAGTGATAATGAAAACCCTGAGATAAAGGATTCTTATGATGCTCATGTTGAGAAG
>JAHJAV010000122.1 GCA_018813685.1 Nanobdellota archaeon
CCATTCTTGGTTAAACTTAAAATAGTCATCCTTGGAAAACATATCCCACTCTGCTTCCATTGTAATATGCTTGGAATATTTCCAGCCTAAGCCTTTTTTCTTAGACATGTTGTATGGGGGATCTGCGAAGACTAGGTCTATAGATTCAGATGGAATTGTTGGAAGAATTTCAAGACAATTACCTAAATAGATCTTATGGTATGTTTTTGGAGAAAGATTTGGATAGTAAGGAAGCAAATCCAATTGGTACATTGGATCTTAATCATTTAGGCAACTTTTACTTAAATATTTGTTACGGAATTTTGTAACGTGTTACTTAAGAACTATATACTTTCCTCTTTCTTTAAATTTTAATATCCCTTTATCCCTTAATATTTGTAATTGCTGCCTTATCTTTGCTTTGATATGTTGGTTCTCTGGATGGTTCTTTGCTAAATCCCCTTCATAATTATAGATATCATCCAGAGTAAATTCAGGTTTTTCCAATGAATGAACAACTTTTAATATATCAACTGTCCATCCTCTTTCGGGTAAAGGAGCATCTTTAATAAACCTGATTTTCTTCCATTGATTTAAAATTATCTGGCTATCAATAATCTTATTTTCTTCAATAATTTTTATGATTCCTTCAGGTGGAATCTCGCTTAGGAGTATATTACATCCAATCCATCCAGCTCTACGAGCAGTTTTTGACAATGGTTTCCTCTTTTCAATAATGTTTTCTGTAAAAAAGAAATAGGGTAATAACAAAAGATTATCGATATAATAGTCTGGGTTGTATTTTAAAAGAAAAAAGTTAGGCCTATGGTCATTTTTGATTGAATTAATCATCAAGTGATAAGCACCATCTAATATTCTTTTGCCAAATTTAGTTTTTTGTCCTTTCAATTGATATTGTTCGTTACATTTAGGGCAGAAGAAATCTGCAACCGGAGTATTATTTGGAAAAGAACTTAGTTTTGGGTTTAAGCAGGCCGGGCAAAACATTTCATTATCCATCCATGTTTCAGTCAGAACCCTAATTCTTTGGGAATTGCTCTTGTAAGCATCAAAGACTGATTTTTGGTATAGGTTTAGTTCCATATTATTGGTACACCAGACATATTAATTTTTAATCCTCGATTTAATATACTCTTGCAACCCTTTATCACAACAATACACAAAACAACTTTTCTGCCCACGAGTCATTAATGTCCTATAAGTATTCTTGATGATTTCATCAGCAATCTTCTTAGCTTTTTCAGGATGCTCTTTTATTAATTTTTTTATCCCCCACAATGATTTATCAGTCTTTGCACGTTTAGTATGATTTGTAATAATCTTTCCATTTTCATACTTAATATCTTGGCCAATAATTACACCAACATGATCAAATTCAAGGCCTTGTGAAGTGTGGATACATCCAACCTCATTTATTGAATCCTTATCTATTGCCCATGTAAGTGTATTTCCTAGATTCCAGCTCATAGAAAAATCACCTATGACAATATCATGTACATCACTTTTGTTCTGGTTTTCTTTCTTCCAGTTCCAGCAATAACCTGCTAATAACCTTGCTTTATTTTTGGTATTCTTCTCAAAGATCAATCTTTTTAGTTCATTAGGATTATCAATAACCCTAAAATCATACTGGCGTTCAAAACCATCATAATTAGCTGTCTCTTTTATACCTAAAATATCATCAAGCCATGCAAGATAACCATCAGAGCCATTGCATCTGAACTGAGATTCCAGCTGGATATACTCAATATGGGCATTGAACACCTTAGCGTATTTCTCAATCTCTGATTTTTCCCCAATATCATAAATATCGATCCTTTGACCTTCATCTATGAAAAATACGCTGAATTTAGAAGCATTGATTAATTCTTTTATCTGATTTTCACCTTTATTCTTGAACATCCCTGATTTTGCATTCAATCTATGTGCTTCATCAACAACCAAAACATCAAACACATTCTTGTCACAATCATGGAATCTTCCAGAACTCTTGAATAGATTATCTATATGTGATTTGGTAGTTGACCCTTTCAGTTTAGCAGAAAATACATTCCTTGGGGCAGAATTCTTAGAAACATAATGGACAACCATATCTTTATTGGTCAATCCTACAAGTAAGTTTACAGCAACTACTGATTTGCCTGTTCCGGGTCCGCCTTCAACAATCAATACCCTTTTTTTATGATCCTTAAAAGAATGTCCAGCCATTGAAACAGCCATCTCGTAAGCAATTTTCTGATCATCAATCATAACAAAATCTTTCTTACCACTTAACAGGTTAGCTAATGAGTCTTGCAAAGATTTTGAGGGTTTTAATCTGCCGCTATCTATCTTATACAATGCTTCTCTATTATCACCATATTTGATGAATTTAGTTATGAATCTTCTAAGCTTCAATGCTTCCCCTTTTGTGTATAGTGGTGCTTGTTCTATATAATATGCATATACACTATCTTCAATCTCCAAATTTTTATCTCTATCAAGATTGTGCAGGTATGCGCAAGGGTATATCTCAATATTTTCTTTCTGTACATTTTCATTGAAATCTTTTATAAGATTATAATAAGACCATGCCTGATAAGATGGATGTGTTGTTTCATGAAGCCCCCTACCCAATGGAGTTAGGACAATTGCATCTTTTCCTTCAACTTTATGGGCTTCATCCCATCTTTTCAATTCAATTATGATTACAGAAGAAGTCTTATTTTCATCTTTTCCAGAAATGATAAAATCTACTCTCTTGCTTGTAGCAGGTATCCTAAATTCTATAGCGATTCCACAATTATTGGGAATTTCTTCTGATTGTACAACTTTATACATATATTGCATAGAATCTGACCAGGAGGTAATCTCTTTTTTAGCAGTTTTGCCTATTTTTTTCTGATATGCTTCATAGATCTCATCCGATATAGTGTCATTTAATACAGAAGTGCAGAATTGGCTTTTTGTTCCTTCGTATACTAACATTTTTATAACTCATTATATTTTTTATTGGTGCCTTTAGCTTTTTCTATTGGATATTTTTCGGCACTTTTCTTTATTTTCTCTTCAAGTTCTGTGCTTAAATCAATATCATATCGTTGAGCTAATCTTAATACAAAAAACATGATATCAGCCAACTCTTCAGTTACTTCTTTTCTTTTATCGGAATTTAATATTTCTTCAACTTCATTTTCTGACTTAAACCGAAAATGTTCAAGAAGTTCAGAAGATTCTGTAATAATGCCAATAGCTAAATCTTTTGCATTATGGAATTGATTCCAATCTCTTTCTTCACAAAACTTCTTTATTTTATCTTTCAATTCTTGAATGTTAGTTGTTGAATCCATTTTTATCAATTTTTTTAATTAGTTAAGTTGAAATATTATATAAGGTTTCCCTTATTTCAAGGATTAAAATAGGTCACCAGAATAAATGTTTCACTTTACTTGCCATCAAAACCTTTAAACCCCTTCCAAAAACCGTAAAGTTTATATACTATAGCCACTATAGCTCCTATAGGGGCTATAGAGAATGGAAACGATTGACCTGAGGCAAAAGCCAACAACTATATGGATAAAGAAGGGAACAAAGGATGAATTAGACAGCCTTGGCTCCAGAAAAGACACATACGATGACATAATAAAAAATATACTGATCCAAAACAGCCAGCTGAAACAGAAGATGGAGCAGTTAGAGGAGTCAATGCCGAAGGCAAAGAATATATTGAGCGTGAGTGAAAACATCAGGAAAGAAATAACATTGACATTAGGCAAAAACACATATGCTATCTTTTCTTACATCCCTCCGCCAAAGATAATCGATGAAAGCTACAGGATGAATATAAACCTGAGCTATATACAAAAAGCAGGCAAAAAGATAAAGCCAAAAGAATATTATAAAGATAACACCCAAAAGCTAAAAGATTACTTAAATGCAGCAGAATCAATAATAAAGGCTAATATCAACCCTTTATTTAAAATAGATAATGAAAAGTTGTTAGACATTCAGGAATGGAAAAGATTATTCAAAAACAACGGCTTAAGCGAGCAAACGCTTAAGACAGACATAAAAGAAGAATTTATCCAGGCAGGATTGATAGTATGAGGTGTTTAATTGATTTTAACCAATTCAAAAAATACCTAAAAAACATAACAATAGACACAGAAGATACTGCAGTTGTAATAATAGAAAAACCAAATTACCGGGCTACTATACTTATGGAATCCAGATTGGACTATAGGGAAAGGATAACTGTTGAATTCAGCATAAAATTTGAATACAAAAGGCAGCATAAAGAAAAGATATTCCAAAGAGAGTTCAAAATTGAGCATCATCCAGAGGATAAAAGCACACATACAAGGCCGCATGTACAGATATATGGCCATGGGCCTGTAAAAAAGGATAAAGTAGGGGAACTATGGATAACCCTGCCGATAGAAAAAGAAGAGGATTATGTAAAATGCATAGGGGGATTTCTTAATATTCTGCAGGATATGATAACTCTTTGTGAAGAAGGATTGGAGAATGATATGCTTAACATAAGCTTACTAAAAGAGCTTGAGAAACAGAAAGAATTTTTATTAATAAAGATTAATGAAAGCTTAAAGAATGAATTGATAGAATTTAAAGATCCAGAAGGGAAAAAACTGATAGTCAATCCCAAAAAATTGTTAAGGTTATTGGATCAGGATAGGATCTTATTGCCTTTATTCCCGGATGTGAATTAAAATGCAATACAAATTCAGCCCATCGAGCTTAAGCTTATTGAAAGATTGCCCTAGATGCTTCTGGCTTCGATTCAATAAAGGCATCAAAAGGCCCGAAGGCATATTTCCTTCATTGCCTTCTGGGATGGATAAGGTGTTAAAAGAGCATTTTGACAGGTTTATGGAAAAGGGTGAACTGCCGCCTGTGCTGAAAGATTATGATGATAATTGCAAGCTGTTTGATGATAAGGAACTATTGAAGATATGGAGAAGCAACTTCAAAGGGATACAGTGGAAGGATGAGGGAGATAACCTGTTAAGGGGAGCTGTTGACAATATACTTGTAAAAGGAAAGAAACTGATAGTCTTAGACTATAAGACAAGAGGATTTCCATTAAAAGATGATACAGCAGATCATTACCAGAACCAGCTGGATATCTATAACTTCTTATTAAGGAAAAACAATTATGAAACAGAGGATTATTCCTATCTGTTGTTCTATCATCCAAAGAATGTAAATGAAAACGGCGATGTTATCTTCAATACTGACTTAGTCAAGATGAAGATAGATGTAAAGAACGCTGAAAAGATATTAAAAAATGCACTAACCACATTAAAAGGGGAGATGCCAGAGCCAAGTAAAGAGTGCAATTATTGCAGATGGGTTGATTCTAACCATAAACTATCTTAACTATCTTAAACTTTACGCCAAAGCTGGAAAACATACTTTCTATGGCTTCTTTTCTATCTTTACTGACAAGCAGTCCGCCTTTGCCGACAGAAATGACAGAAGAGCTGTCAATAATCCCAGAATATTCCTTTACAATCTTCTTTCCTTTTTTATAGTACCATGACCTCTTGCCGTGCAGCGCTTTGCTGAACAGTGTTTTCTTTGCACTATCTTTAGAAGAAAAGGAATAAAGGATGTACTGCTTCAAACCAATCATATTATTATCGAAAACAAACACGCCTGAAGAATAAATAACCTTTCCTTCTTCAATCATCTTTTCAAGCAATGTCCTGTCTTCGGATTTAATATCTAACCCCTGGAATTCAAGATGAGACCTTACAGCATGCTTAAGGCAGATTGAAGAGATGCATTCGTCAATCCTTTTTTTCAGCTTATCATCCACTTTCTTTTTGCCAATAACAACAAAAAGATCAAGGTCAGAGTGCCTTCTTGAAAAATCACCTCTCGCCACAGAGCCGAACAATATCACTGCCAAAACCCCTTTAAATTCAGAAAAAGCCTGCTTTACATCACTGATTGCAGATTCAAAGTCAGCTTTCATAATAACCCTATAAGCAGCTCAGCCAATCTTTTCATATTCCTGTACATCTGGCCGTTCTCGCCCCTGTATGCTACTTTATTCCTTTCATCCCTGTCAACTTTTTTAAACAAGCTGGAAATTTCAGGAGAAAAAAGATTCTGGTGCTCAACAAGCTTCCTATACCTGTTTTCATGATTAAATGAATGTTCTTTTAATTCTTTGGCAAAAACAGCCTCTATTGCATTTATTGCAGAATAAAAGTAATTCTGCGCAGCAACAACCCTAAATATCCTCTTTGAATCCTCCTCTTTGGCTTCATCGAACTTCTTATCATAATCAGAAGCTACATCAAAATGCTCTTTGGCAACGCCTTTATGTATCTTTTCTTCCATAATATCACCTTTTCAACTTGTTGAACAGATATAGTATATAAAACTTTCTGTTCAAATTGTTGAAAATAGAGAATTATGGTCAAAGAGAAGGCCGGAGCCGAGTAAAGAGTGCAATTATTGCAGATGGGTAAAGGACTGTAAGCTTTACTGAATCGAAGCGCAGAACTGATTAGCGCCTAATGGCATCACTTCTACCTTTTTCTTCTTGACGTCGTGGGTGAATTCTTTAGGTATCCTAAAAGTAAAATTATCTCCATCAAAGCTAAGAGAGCGTTCCATCTTGAACTCGTTTCTCATCATCCTGCTTATTATCATAGCTTTATCTAATTTCCTAGATTCACTTAACCCAAGATATCGTTTTTTGCATTTAGGGCATTCAAAACCAGTAACTTTCAAAGATATGCTGCCTTCCAGATTAACCTCTATCTCTGCTTTCTTCATCTTGATCTTACAATCAGAACAAGCCAGAGATTCAGGCTCAAATGCTTTTTTATCTATCTCAAACTTTACATCTTCAAGCTCATCAAAGTTTATTTTTTCCATCTTATTTCACCTTTTTGTATGATCTTATCTGGTTTTTGTCTGAAGGATAAGCAGTGGTTATCTCTGCTTCTCCTTCATCATACCTAAAAAATATCGTCAAATACCTGCTTTTGCTCAATCCTATAGCTGCATATTGATTGCCGCCAACTTTCTTGAATCTTGGATCATCATTCTTCAAAACATCAAAGATCTCTTCCTGGAGCACATTATGCTTATCAAATATCTTGATTATCGTCTCTGGTTCGATCTTAATCGCTTTGATGATCATTTATCTCTACCTTACGGAATTAGTAAGGTTAACTTATATATAAATATTTCTATTTTTCTGTAGAAATAGGCAATATTACGGATTGCAGCAAGGTGACCATTTTTTACAATGGCAGCTATCTTGTGGTCACCTGTTTCAGTGTCTTTTTGTATTGTTTTACAAGGAACTCCATTGTTGGCTTGAGGTTGTTGTTCTTATGGTATTCCTGCAATGTTTGGTAATATTCACCTCTATCTTCCAAGGATATATTTATAGGGGTATATTTATTCTTGACCAATACAAAATTCAATAATAATCTTCCTACTCTTCCGTTTCCATCCTGAAACGGGTGTATCTCTTCAAACTGGTTATGGAGTATTGCTGCCAGAGCAAGCGGCTTAAATCTTTTTTTATTTTTTCTATACCATCCTACCAAATCTTTCAAGGCATTATCAAGCTGAGAAACAGGAACTCCTCTATGCACTATATCTCCTTTTCCATTTCTGATCACGACTTCAACATTTCTGAATTTTCCTGCAAATGGCTTTGAGCCTTCAAAACACAGCATGTGGAGTTTTTTTAGCAGATCCAATGATAAATCCTTTTTTGAGCTTCTGATAAATGAAACAGCTTCAGCAACGCCTTTTGTTTCAATCTCTTCTGAGTTTTCTGCCTTATTTTTGCTTAGTATTTCAGGCACTTCCCCCAACTGCACTGTTGAGCCCTCTATTGCATTTGTGTTATAAGCAAACTCTTCGGTAAACCTTTTCCATTCAAAACCCTGAAGATGATGCACTTTTATCTGCCCATCATATTTGTTTAATTTAGCTATCTGTTTTTTTGACAATGAGAAATGGAATATTTCTGTATTAAGAAGCTCTAATTCTTTTTTTATCTGATGTTCTGCTTCCTGCCTTGCTTTGCCTAATTGATCAACAGAGAGATTTAACCCTAGATATCTTCTGATCTTTTTTACTTCGTTTGTTTCCCTGTAAGAATATATCAGATAATACTTGATGCTCTTACCTATCTTTCTTTTTTCAATGAACATACTATAATATAAGGTGACCACATTTATAAAACTTGCTATTTTGTGGTCACCTACTATAAAAACGTCACATTTAAATACAGAAAGCTACTTCTAGCGTCTTAGTATACCGGAAGTACTACTTCTAGTAGGACAGAGCGTATAACTAAAACACAAAGGTGAATATATAAAATGGAAGGCGAAGGATTCGGACAAAGAGAAATGCACAAAGCAACGTGCGCAGATTGCGGCAATGAATGTGATGTTCCTTTTAAACCAACAGAAGGAAGACCAGTCTATTGCAGAGATTGCTATCAGAAGCACAGGAAGCCAAGATTCGGTGGCGGCGGAGATAGAGGCGGTAGCAGAGGCGGCAGCGGCGGAAGAGGAAGGTTCTAAGAAGAACTTTTTATTTATTTTTTCTTTTTTTCTAAAATTTTTTAACAATATTTATTAAACAGCTTGATTTCTATAAGCTAATGGGAAGACTTGACAGGCTTTTTGGAAATACTAAGGCTATTGTAGAAGAAGCAGTTCTGGATGAGCAAAGATGTATTGAGCTATTTGGAAAGCTTTTGACTGAATTTAAGCAAAAAGAAACCTTAGCTAAAAATTTTGCAAATCCTGCTAAAGTACAAGAAGCCTTACAAAACTGGGATAATACACTTAATATCCTTGGGCAGATAGAAGATTTGATACCTCAGGAGCTGGTGAACATAGGCGAAGAGGAAAAGCTTGAAGATGAGCTTTTGAGGGATATAGAAAGCTTAAAAAATGTTTCTGAGATAAGGTCATTAGCTTCTATTGTTGCACATGAAAAGAAATTCAAAGAAGCACTTTTCGCTCTTTTTGCGCAAATACATAGGGTTTTGGTTATAGAGCTTCATCTTATAATGCATATAAGGAAAAAACGTACTGAACATCTTTTGATAAAGCTTTTTAGAGTAATAAACTTTACAGAAGATGCACTATATGAAGTTTTTATGGAAGAGAATCATGAAGAAAAAGCATTGCATCAAGAAGTAATGGGGCTTGCTCATGCAGTATTGCTTGAAAAGGAGATAAATGATGCAAAAGAAGTTACAGATGAAAGATTTGAAAGATTACTTGTAGCTGCGATGGGCCCTGTTTCAGACCATAAGTATAGACGGCTTGCTGAAGAGATATTCAGGGATATTGCTGATAGAGCAGGGGTTCAATTGCCAATGGAAAGTGATTTTGAAGCTGGTTTAGAGGCAATAGAAAATATGATAGGTGATGATGATTTAATGTGTAGGATAATAAGCAAGTTCTTACCTGGAAGCGAAAGGAAAATCTGGGGAATAGTGTGTGCATTTCGTAAGGCATTCCATATGAGCCATTTTATTGATCTAGAACAGGAATTTGATTGAATTATAGTTATTTTCTGAGCATAAACTTTTTTTCAATAAATTTATAAACCGTTAAAAACTCCAGGTTTTAGGGGATTTTAAGATGAACTTTGACTTCACACCTGAACAATTGGCAATAAAAAAGATGATCACTGAGTTTGCTAACTCTGAGGTAAAACCTTTTGCGCAGGATATTGATCATGAGGAGATATTTCCAGAAATACAGATAAAAAAGCTAGCTAAATTAGGCATAATGGGGATGTCAATACCTGAAAAGTATGGCGGAACTGGGTTAGATAATGTTTCTCAAACTATTATAATGGAAGAATTGAGCAGAGCTTGTTCTTCAACTGCTGTTACAATGGGAGCGCATACATCTTTGACATGCTATCCATTGGTAAATCACGGCACAGAAGATCAAAAACAGAGATTTCTGCCAAAATTAGCTTCTGGCGAATACTTAGGAGCATTTGCACTTACTGAGCCAAATGCAGGTTCTGATGCTGTTAATGTACAGACAACTGCTGTAAAAGATGGAGATGGATATATAATCAATGGAAATAAGATATTTATAACAAATGGCGGAAAAGCTGATTTGATAAATTTCGTAGCAACAACAGACAGGAGCAAAAAACATCACGGTCTTTCAATTTTCACTATAGAAACAAAGAATGCAAAAGGGTTTAGCATAGGAAAAAAAGAAGATAAGCTAGGATTAAGGGGTTCTAATACACAAGAATTAATCTTCCAGGATATGTATGTGCCTAAAGAGAATCTGGTAGGGGGCATAGAGGGAGATGGTTTTAAGATTGCTATGGGTGTCTTTAATTCAGGCAGGATTGGAATAGGTGTTCAGGGAATTGGAATAGCCCAGGCTGCTTTTGATGAATGTTTAAAGTATGTAAAAGAAAGAGAACAGTTTGGAAGAAAATTACATAAGTTCCAGGCAATACAGTTTATGCTTGCTGATATGGCTACAAAGATAGAAGCTGCAAGGATGTTATGTTATAGGGCTGCGCACATAAAAGATATGGGCAGAAATTACATAAAAGCAGCTGCAATGGCCAAATTATATGGTTCTGATATAGCAATGGAAGTTACAAGACAGGCAATACAGATACACGGCGGTTATGGTTATATCAAGGATTATCCTTTGGAAAGATTCTACAGGGATGCTAAGATAACTGAAATCTAAGAAGGAACATCTGAGATACAGAAATTGGTTATTGCAGCAGAATTATTAGGGAGGGGCTTCTGAAAATGAATATTATCGTATGCATAAAACAAGTACCTGATACAAATGAGGTAAAGATAAATCCTCAGACAGGAACTTTGATAAGAGAAGGTGTTCCTACTATAATGAACCATGATGATAAGCATGCTTTGATAGAGGCTGTAAAATTAAAAGGTAATGGAAAAGTAACTGTGCTAAGCATGGGGCCTCCACAGGCAGAAGAGACATTAAGAGAAGCTTTGGCTTTAGGGGCAGATGAAGCAATTTTACTATCAGACAGGGCTTTTGCTGGTTCTGACACATGGGCAACTGCAAATGCAATAGGTGCTGCAATAAAGACAATAGGAAAATATGACTTATTATTATTCGGAAGACAGGCTATTGATGGTGATACTGCACAAGTAGGGCCACAGACAGCTGAATTATTAGGTATTCCGCAGATAACTTATGCACAGAAGATAACAGCAGATGGAAACAAAGTAAAGGTAGAGAGACAGATGGAAGAAGGGTATGAGATTTTAGAATCACCATTGCCTTGCTTAATAACGTGCATGTCTGAGTTAAATCAGATTGAGTATCCATCTTTGAAAGGAATAAGGGAAGCTTATAGAAATAAAGAAGTAAAGGTATGGTCTGCAAAGGATATAGGTGTAGATCCAACTAAAGTAGGATTATTAAGTTCACCCACTTCTGTAAAGAAATCTTTTACACCACCTGCAAAAGGCCAGGGACAAATGATAAAAGGAACTTCTAAAGAGGTTGCAAA
>JAHJAV010000123.1 GCA_018813685.1 Nanobdellota archaeon
AAAGGAAAAGAAAAAATAAATTGGAATATTTATAAATTTGTCATTTTTTATAATGTAACCCACCCATATGATTTTTGTTTAAATCAAAAAATCTACGGATATAGATGGGATAGTTCGTATTTAAATGTTATGTAGAACTTAGGTAATGTTCGCTAATTGATTGGATTATTTGCAGAAAAAGGGTAAGATGTTACCTATCATTTTTACAAAACTTTTTTTGATATTCGGCAAGCTCGTATAGCAGCTGATGCACCTTAGCCCCGTCTTTTTCATCTATATAGACGCTAAATTCTGATTCATGGGAAGAAACATCATATATATTGATTTGATTTAATGATATTTGCCCCATTATAAGGAAATAAATGCCTGGCGTATATTTAACACTGGAATCAAGAAATATTGTAATGCAGGATACTCCTTTCATGGGTGAGATTATATCTTGATTTTTAATTAATTTAGTTATTCTATCAATATCTTCTTCCGGCATTATCACCTGGAAGAAGTTTTCATTGTTTAGCACCCTGACAAACTTTTCATTGTTAGAGAGAATCTCATTGATTATTTTTAAATTATTTCCAGTATTGTCATTTCTGCTTATTTCAATAGACGCTAAGTTGCTCCTTACATCGATATGGGAATCCTTGAAAGCATTATAAATATTTTTGAAGCTGAATGATGAAACATCCTCATCGGTGTATTTCCTTACAGCATTCCTTACATCGTCGAAGCTGCCTTTGAATTCCCGTTCTTCTTCAATAATATGCTTTGTAAGAATTCTACTAGTTATAAGACCCCTTTGGAGCCCAACTTTAATTGTAGGATCTCCTTCGATATATTTATTGACATAAAAGCTGACACGCTGGCTCATTTGTGATCACCTGTGTTCAAGCTAAACACGCCCCCTCTCCTATTTTGAATGTATTGAGATATATAAATGTTTCTACTAACAAAGCATAAATTTTTACCCATTTTCGGAAATCCTTCGGTCTTTTGGATAAAATTCTACCCAAAAATCCAGCTAAATTATTATACTACAAATGGATTACAAATTAAACAAGGGATCAGGGGGTGCTAAAAATGGGAAATGGAATAGGGGCTTTAACTCCAGGAGATAGGGATGGCATGCATAATGGGAGCAGTATTGGTGACTTGATTCAAGACCCATCTGCACTAAGAAAGGATAGCATGAAAAGACTGCCATTATCCACAAGGTTATTGGAAGCTGCGCAACATTACTTAGCACAAGCAGGAATACATTTTCCGTATCAAACTATTGAAGTAAGGGAAGAACGAGCAGTCTTATGTGGAGTGCCTTTCTGCAGTGAGCTGTTGGTTTGTGCTGTAGAAGGGGATAAAATACTTCCTTATATCTGAATTACCTTGGGAGGAGATTATGTGTAATCTTGCAATATTTTCAACATATGATGCTAAACTTGTTAAATCAATCCTAAGCTGTAAAAATAACAAGGTAAAAATAAAGTTAGTCATAACAAATAAGCCTGATTCTTCAGTAATTGAAATCGCAAAAAAATATGGGATAAAATACAAATATTTTGATCACACGGAATATAAAAACAGGGTATCTCATGAAAAGGATATTGTCAGATTCTTGAAGAAAGAAAAAATTGATTTAGTTATATTTGCCCATTACATGCGCCTTATTACAAAATATTTTGTTGATAGGTTCAAAAATAAGATAATAAATGTTCATCCAAGCCTGCTTCCTAACTTTAAGGGGGCAGACGGGTATAAAGCCGCTTATGATTCAGGTGTAGAAAAAAGCGGATGCACTATCCATTATATTGATGAAGGATTAGATACTGGAGAAATCATATTGCAGAAAGAGGTTCATCGTTTCCAGAGCGATGACTTTTATACATTCAAAGACAGGATACATGATGCAGAATGCAGTGCGATACAAGAATTTATCAGATCAATGGCTGCTTAGGCTGGTGAATGTACATCTTAACCCAATATCCAATTCAAGTAGCCCTCTTAACTTATCAATCCCAAAAATCCTTTTGTTAGGCTTATAATAAAAACCAGCATATTTTATCTAATAAATATTTTCAACATCTAAATTCTCTCTCCGGCAAAATCCTCATCCAGCTCTTTGTTCAGATCAATAAAATAAACCTTTTCTATCTTGCAGGGAACTGGATACTGTTTCTGCTCAACAGTTCCTGCCTGCGAGGATATTGCGCTCATAGAAGCTTTTAAGCCTGATTCAAAGCCTGTTAAGGATGTTTGGCAGGATTTTTCTGCAAAAAGATTTGCTGCTTTGAAAATAAAGAAAGCAAATAAAATAATGACTATGCCAATAATAAAAAGATTTGCAGGTTTTATCTTTATTCTTTTTTTAGAATGCATTTAATATATATTAATCAGCTGACCATAACTTCAACAGGAATATTCTTCTTTTTATTTAAAGTTGGGAACATATTCAATTTTTCAAATCCTATGACTTTTCCTGTTTTTATATCCTTTTTTATTATGACTTCATCTCCTGTTTCTTCGCAAATTGCTTTTCTTGGCTCTTCAAACCACACATCTAACGTGTTTCCTTCTTTGTCAAATAAAACCCTTATTTTATCCATTTTTGTTCACCTTTTATTTTTTAAAGATAGTTCTGCCTTCTTTTATTTTATCTGTTAAGTATGATGTGATTAAAAAGCCGCCTCCATTTTCATGCCTAACAACTGCGCAGGTTATATACGGCTCTTTTTTCCTGTAATATAAAAATACATTTTGGTCTGTTTTACTTACTTTTACTTCATCAGGATTATTGATTGCCTCTTTAACATCACTTTCCTTATTTTTCATAATGGGGTGCTTTATATCTGTAATTAATTCCCATCTTTTTCTTGTTATTGTGATATCTTTATTTAAGCATGAATTAACTTTAAATAAAATCCCCATTTAAGTTCACCACATTATGTAATATATGCTACTATTTAAATCATATCGTTTTTAATCCATTGCTTATTCTCTAACTTGATTTATGAATTTTATAGTTTATATCAAAGAATCAGCCAGAATATCTTGCTTGATAATTCTTCCATTAAATAACAACTGTTTTTTCAATTCACCTTAACCCAATAACCATATCCTGGATTGAATTGTTTCAAAGCGTTTAAGCTTTCATTCCTTGCCTTGACATTGCTTTTCCATACAGAATTATTATAGCTGTAAACAACCGAATAGTTTACCTCCTTTAATGTTTCATTCAATAAAGAAGCGTTCAATGAAGGATAGCCGATAAAGTTCCAGCCTTTTGTTAATGTTATATTTAATCTGTTAAATTCAGTTCCGTTTATTGTCAATATCTGGCTTGCTGAAGAATTAATCCAATATGCCCTTGATTCATTAAAGCTGTTGCTTCCTGCTAATTCCTTCCATGTTTCACTATATGTAAATATCCTCGAATACGATATGCCACTTAATACAGCACTGACTAACTTATCTGTTAAATTCAATGGGAATGAAATCAAATTCCATCCATTGATTAAAGTAATGTTGAATCTGACAGGCTCTTCAACAGGAGGCTCTTCCACTGTTTCCTGAACAATTGTAACCTCCACTTTCTCAGTTTCATTGCTTGCTACATTAGCATCATCAGACTCAGCAATAGCAAAGAACTCCCATGTAGAATTAATATCACCAGTTGCATTTACACTCCATGTTATGTTGCAGGATTGGTTTTCTTTCATGTTTTGCAAACAATCAACTACAGTTATATTTTCAGGATAGACTGGATTCTGTGTAGTTGTGTAGAAAGGAGTGCCGGAGTTCATTGGGATAACTCCTTTAGGGCCTTGGACGTAGAAGGTGAGGTCGTCTTGTTCGTTGTATGCATAGACTATACAAGTATCATTACCTTGAAGTATAAATTGAGTACTTGATCTAATAGTATGATTCCCTTTGATATTATCTAAAGTTAGGTTCATTAATAATCTACGAAAAGCTGCACCAGATGGACACCTAATAAATTGTTTATAGGTAAAATTGTGCATTTGTGTGTCATTATTATAAGAAATAACTGTTCCAACAACATTTCCCACACAATACATTCCAACATTGATTTCTAAACTATCCCCCTCACGAAAAAAAGTTCCATTTAAATCTGTGATAGTTATATTCTCTATTGTTTGACGAGACTTATATTTTATACTTTCGTTATCCATACATCCATCAATAGTATTTGGAGAATTAGGTTCATGTGCAGGGGTTCCATTCAAATAAGTAGCATTATCGGCGGACATCAATAACTCACTCCCAGCAATACACGGGCTCTCAGAAGTCTCACAATAAGGAGCCCCCAGACTAGGATTATAAACTGCATTAGGATCCAAGATAGCAGTAACATTCCCACAATCTCCTCCAATACATTTAACGCCTGTTGTAAAGTTAAAGAATTTGTTTTGTGTAACATTTATTGAAGAATTAGGGCTGATAAGGTAAGGCACAATGCTGGCAGAATAGGCTATTGGCATAAATAACAGAAATAACCCAATAATCAAAAAAAACCTATATTCCCCCATACGTCAAGAGTAATCAAGATGGTTTTATAACGAAGTGTCTTAAAAAACGATTGATTTAAATACTAGTTCTTTTTTATAATATATGTTATTGCTAGTCAATAACAGAGGTGATTTTATGCCAAAGAAAAGAAGGAAATTAGATGTATTCTGCCAAAATCCAAAGTGTAAATGTTATAACAAAAAAGGGTTAAAAAGCATTGTTCGTAATGGGAAAAGAGCAAATGGAACACAAAATTATCTTTGTAGGGAGTGTGGTGTTGCTTTTGTAAGAACAAAAGGGACAATGTTCTACAACAAAAGGCTAAAGAAAGAAGACGTTGTAGATATTTGCAGGCATCTTGTTGAAACCAATAGCTTTAGGGGTGTTAGCAGACAAACAAAACATAATAAAAATACCATATGCAGTTATGTGGATTTAATTGCCAAGCATTGTGAAAATGTAAATGATATGCTGATCAAAGATATCAAACTAGGGGTGCATGAAACAGACGAGATGTGGAACTTTGTTAAAAAAAACAAAAAAATGTTGAATGCAAAGACTTTGAAGACTTTGAACCGGGTGATACATACTGCTATTTAGATATTAAAAGAGAATCTGGTTTTTTTATAGCATTTTCCGTCGGAAAATGGATACAATCGATATGTGATGAAATGTATGGGTTGGCAGCTAAAAGAACACAACAGCCAACATATTATAGCAAAATAAGTTTCTGCTCTGATGGAAATGAACAGAATGAAAATTCAATATTGAAATTCTATAATAAAGATTGTATAAATTATGGGCAAGTAATCAAAGATAAAGAAAAACAAAAAATTATTGGTGCTCATAAAAGAAAAGTTATTGGCAATCTCCCCTTTGATCAAATTAGCATTACTAATATTGATGGCTTTTGTTCTTATCTTAGGGCAAGAATTGGTTGCTTTGTGAGAAAAACAAGAAACTTTGCTAAGCGAAGAAAGCAAATTAAGAATCTACTGCATATAACTCAAACAAATTTTGATTTTATCGAAGCTAAGAATGGGATTACTTCAGCAATGCTAGAGGGTTTGCAAAGCAAACCTATGACTTGGAATGATGTTTTTAATATTAGATTATCAATCAATATCTAGGACACTTCG
>JAHJAV010000124.1 GCA_018813685.1 Nanobdellota archaeon
GCTTTAGCTATATACAGAGCAAAACATGTAACTGAGGAAGAAGCGCCTAAGTTATATAGGATAGTGAGAGAGGTTTCGCATCTTGCTAAGATTCCAATGCCTAAGGTTTATATTATTCCTGCGAACTTTTCAAATGCTTTTGCTACAGGAAGAAATCCAAAACATGCTGCTGTGGCTGCAACACAAGGAATATTAGATTTGTTAAGTGAAGATGAATTAAAGGGGGTTATCGCTCATGAGATTTCACATATAAGGAACAGAGATATTTTGATACAGTCAGTAGCTGCAACAATAGCTGGGGTGATTTCATATATTGCAATGATTGCACGTTGGGGCGCTATTTTTGGAGGTTTTGGCGGGAGAGACAGAAAAGGCGGCTCTGGAATAGAGCTTTTGATTTTAGCTATATTAACCCCTATACTCGCTACAATAATTAGATTAGCTATTTCAAGAAGCAGAGAGTATCAGGCAGATGAGTCTGGAGCTAAGTTATTGCATAATGGGAATGGGTTAGCATCTGCTTTAGAAAAGTTAGAATCAGATGCTGCAAGAAAGCCATTGAGGCTGAGTTCTGCAACAGAAACAACAGCGCATATGTTTATACATAATCCATTTAGAGCAGGGGGATTTGTGCAGATTTTTATGACGCATCCTCCGACTAAGGAAAGGGTTAAAAGATTGAGAAGCGGGAATGTCTAAATCTTATACTCCCCATCAACAACTTCTTTTATCTTTTTTGCTTTGATTGGGCCAATCTTTTCAACTTTCTGCAATGCTTCGACATCGGCATTAACAATGTTCTTTACTGATTTGAATTCTCTTAATAACGGCTTTGCTAAAGTGTTTCCAACTCCAGGGAGAGAAGCAATTATATATTCCTGCCAGTCTTTTAATGACATCTCACGTTTTTCTCCGTGCTGAGTGAAATCATTTCCCTGATCCTGCTGTTCTCTTTTTGCGATTATGTTAAAGAAAGAGGCTGTTTCTTTTGGGTTTTTTGTAAATATTATAGGTATTCCGTAGCTGATTGTAATTGCGGCTAACATTCCCCTTAATGAATTTGGATGGACATTTCTTATTGAATAGATATCCTGTTCACCTTCTACTACAACTAATGGCCTTTCGAACTTGTTTTTTATGTCTTTTAATTGATTCAGCAGTCTTCCATCTATCAAGCTGTTGACAAAGTCTTCTGATGTCTTGAATTCGATGCCAACTCTTGAAGATAATAAGTAATCTGCATTATCTAGTTTTTCTAGGATTATGAACGCGCCTAATTCGATAAGCTCCTTTATTACTGGAGAAGCTTTTTCCCTATGATCAACAATAACTTTTATCTTTTGATCCTCTGGAATGAATTTTTCTATTGTTGGCTGAGGTAATGAGAAATTTATTGATAATTTTTTCTTTAAACCTTCTAAGACCCTATACATCTTTTTTTCTTTGTGGTGTGCTGACCATTTATAGCCAACGTCTCTTGTTTCTAAAGCCATCAGGATTATTACCTTGCCTGCTTCGTGTCGTCCTGTACGGCCTCTTCTCTGGATAGTTCTTATTGCACTGGGTATTGGCTCGTAGAATATGACTAAAGGGACTTTTGGAATGTCTAACCCTTCTTCTGTTACAGATGTTCCGACTAAAACATTAAATTCTCCTGATCTGAACTTTTCTATTATCTCATGCTGCTGCTTTTGGCTTAGACCGGTATCTTGTTTTTTAGATTGGCCGACAAAAAGCTGTGCGTTTACACCTTTGATTGTGTTTAATTCATTTACAATATCTAATGCATTATCCCTGTATTGGTTGAAGACAATCAGCTTTATTTCAGGGTTAGATGTTATCTCTGCATGGATTATTTTTTTTAGCTCTATAAGTTTAGGATGCTGTACTTTTTCCTGGAATAATTTTTCTGTTTTTATTAAAGCGCTTCTGTAGTTGATATCTTTAGCAATATTTTTTATTGCTTTTGTCTTTGCGCTTACAGCATCTTTTTGCAGTTTTTCAAAGTATTTGTGAAGGGATATAACTCCCTGAGTTTCTAATAATTCAACTGCGTGCTGAATCTTCATTATTTCTGCTAGTAATGAAATTGCATTCCAGACAACAAAATCTCTTTCACCTGAAGCTGCTCTTCCCCTTAATTGAGCCTGCAATCCTAATAGGTCGGTTTTTGAGACATACTTTAAGTCAGAATCTTTTCTGCGCAAGATACCCCATTGTTTTAGTTTTTCCATTCTTTCTTTTAGGAATAGTTTTAGATACTTTTGCACGTCTTTAAATTTTGAAGGGAGGTTTACTTTAACCCATTCTATTTTTATATCCTGGATATATGGCTTTACATCAGGGTCATCATCTGTCCTTACTTCTATCTGTTCTATGCAGAGATTTTTGCAGACTTCGCCTATCTTTTCTAGGTCAGAGCCAGGCGAAGCTGTTAGAGCTAAGATTCTAGGGTATTTTGCCTTTTTTACATATTGCTGCGCTACCCAAACATAAGAATAATCACCTACTGCCCTGTGGGCTTCATCTACACCTAACAAAGAGACTTCTTCTAAGTTGATTCTATTTGAGATTATATCATTCTCTAAACCCTGAGGTGTGGAGAATATTATTTTTGATGTTTTCCAGAGTTCTGCTCTTTTATTTGGAGGGACCTGACCAGTGAAGATTGCCATTTTATCATGTTCTATTTCAAAATGTTCTTTGAAAACATCCATGTATTGGTCTATCAATGGTTTTGTAGGGCCTATGAAAAGGATTTTACTTTTTGGGTAGAGTTTTAACCTGTGAGCTGCTAACATCAGGAAGATATTGGTTTTGCCTAATCCAGTTGGTAATACAACTAATGTGTTTTTAGTTGTGCAGCTGCTGAAGATGGTCTGCTGATAGATCCTAGGCTCGAAGTTTTTTATCATTAAATCCCGCATATCTTAGTAAGGTTTAGTAATTTATATAGTTATTGTTTAAAATAAAAGAAACTAATAATCATGCCATAGGGCTAGTATCTTACATCCTAATGTGTTAGGTTTTCATAATTATCTGGCACCCATACCCCTTTATTCCACGTATACTGATCTCTTCCTGTTTTTATTGTAAACAAATCCCTATCTTCAAATCGCACATTTACTACATTTCCAATAAGATGGCCCATATATTCAGTAAAAGATATCTTTGTTCTGTTACCATGTTCATCTTCTTCTCCAAAATGCGCTTCAAAATAGTTCAGTCCAGCATTACTGCTTAAAACAGCAGCTCTTGCCACCCTCTCAATCCATCTTTTATGTATTTTAGGATCATTATAAGTTTTGCACCACCCAATCCCATGCTTAAAAATAGATATTTTATAGGCAGCTTCATGATCAAGAAGAAAAAGAATTGCTCTTCGGTATGTTTTGGCTTTATCCCTGTCAAATTGAAAAAAAAGAGGGTTGCTTACTCTTGAATAAACAAATTCGGGTTCAATCGGCCGACTACCTGCCCAAAACCCCATCAGGTTCATATA
>JAHJAV010000125.1 GCA_018813685.1 Nanobdellota archaeon
AACATAAGAAAGAAGAGCATAAAGAAGTTAAGAAAGAAGAAAATGCAGCAGAACATAAGGAAGTTAAGAAAGAAGAAAAAGCAGCAGAACATAAAGAGGCCAAAAAGCCAGAACATAAGAAAGAAGAGCATAAAGAAGTTAAGAAAGAAGAAAATGCAGCAGAACATAAGGAAGTTAAGAAAGAAGAAAAAGCAGCAGAACATAAAGAGGCCAAAAAGCCAGAACATAAGGAATCTAAGCAAGAAGAATCAAAAAAGGAAGAAAAACCATCAGAACCAAAAGAAGTTAAAGAAGAAAATAACACTCCTAAACCAGAAGTTCCAAAACAAGAAAATGAATGAATTGGAAGAGATAAAAAAAAGAAAATTAATTGAACTTCAAAAACAACAGGAATCAGTTAACGCCCAAGAACAATACCAATTAAAAGAGCAGCTTGAACAGTTCGAATCAGTTGTCAGGCAGTTTTTATCAAAAGAGGCATTGCAGAGATACGGAAACATCAAAGCAGCACACAAAGAACATGCAGTCCAGCTGCTGGTCATCTTAGGCCAGGCAATACAGAAAGGACAGATAAAAAGCCAGATAAGCGACGAACAATTAAAAAACATATTAAAACAAATACAGCCTGAAAAAAAGGATTTTAATATAAAACGAGTATAACATGTCAAGATACAAACACCCAAGCAAAAAGAAAAGATTAGCTAAACTTAACACCCAAACCAGATGGGCTCCTTTTTGGACAGTTCCAAAGAAATACGGAAAAGGAAGAAAGGTCCACCCAGGCAGGCATACTGCTAAGAAAAGAAGCTGGAGAAGGACAAAAGCTAAGGCTTAAAACTCAAAGAAAATAAAATGGCTAAGAAAGAAGAAAAAGAAAGCAAAATTGTTTTGGAAAGAGTATATAATGTTCCCCTTAGAAAGAAATATAGGAATGCTCCTAACTGGAAAAGGACCAAAAGAGCTGTAACTGCTTTAAGGGAATTCATCCAGAAGCATATGAAATCAAAGGATGTAAAGATCGGAAAATATGCTAATCTCGATTTGTGGAAACATGGGATAAAAAATCCACCCCACCATATCAAGGTCAACTGCATAAAATACGATGATGGCATTGTAAGGGCAGAAATTATAGGCGCTCCGCAGGAAAAGCCTAAGGAAGAGCCAAAGAAAGCAGAAAAGGATGAAATCAAAGTCAAAGACGCTCTTGGTGGTAATGAAGAAAAGACAGAAAAACTGGAAGAAAAAGAAGTCAAAGAAGAAAAATCAGAAAAGGCAAAAGATATACAGAAAGAAGAGATAAAGGAATTAAAAAAAGAAGAAAGCACACTCCATAAGCACGCTCCAAAACAGGCAGCAGCACCAAAAAAGGTTGAGCAAAGGCCTACTGCACCGATGCAGAAAGGTTAAATTTAAATAAATAATTACTATTTCTCTTGATTATGAATCAATTACCCTTCGAAACAATACACAGAAAAGTATTGATAAAAAGAGAAGCAGTAAGAAATTTCGGAATAAATCCAGAAGATAGGGATACAAAAACCCTGATAAACTATGGCATTGTTAATATAGACAAGCCCTCTGGCCCAACATCCCATCAAATTTCTGACTATGTAAAAAGGATTCTAAAGATAAGCAAAGCAGGCCATTCAGGCACATTAGATCCGCATGTTACAGGAGTACTTCCAGTAGCCCTGGCAAGAGCAACAAGGGTAGTTCAAATATTATTGTCAGCAGGCAAAGAATATGTTGCTTTAATGTACCTCCACCGGCCAATAGAAGAAATCAAGATAAGAAAAGCATTTGACAAGTTCACAGGAAAGATAATGCAGAAGCCGCCTGTAAAAAGCGCCGTTAGAAGGATCAACAGGCCTAGAAAAATCTACTATATTGATATCATAGAAATACAGGGACAAAACATCTTATTCAAGATAGGCTGCCAGGCAGGAACATATATCAGAAAGTATATCCACGACCTAGGGCAAAAACTGGGCTGCGGAGCTCATATGGTGCAGTTAAGAAGAACAAGGGTAGCTGCTTTTGATGAATCAACATTAACAACATTGCATGATTTGACAGATGCATTCCATTACTATAAAAATGAAAACAATGACAAGTTCATAAGAAAGATAATTCAACCTATGGAAAACGCAGTAAGGCATATTCCAAAAGTCTGGGTCTTAGATACAACAATCATGACATTGACACACGGAAGAGATTTAGCCGTTCCAGGCATAAGTAAAATAGAATCATGCATAAAACCTAACAATATAACTGCAATTATGACACTAAAAGGAGAACTCATAGGGCTAGGAATAGCTCAGATGACTTCTGAAGACATAATAAAAAAAGACAGAGGAATCGCTTTTAAGACAGATAAGGTATTTATGCAGGAAATAAATTAGAAATGATTAGCCGGTTATGATATCATTCTGTATTCTTTTAGATTCATTAAAGATGCTTAAGAAAACCTCTTCAACAAAACTCTCATCAAGCCCCTGTTCCTTAGATATCTTCTTGAGCTTCTTCATTATCTCTACTTCTCTCGGCTCATCAAAGATAGGAACATTATTCTCTTTCTTGTATTCACCGATCTCAGGCATCAATGACATTCTCTCTGCTAATGCAGTTATGATGACAGTGTCTATCCTATCGATATGCCTTCTCAATTGGTTTATTGTATCTTCTTTGCTCATCTTACTAGGTATTGAAAAACTCAAACTTCTTTATAAATGTTATGGAAAATAAAATATAGTATCCAATAAGATAGATAAAAACACTAAAACAAGAATTCAATCCACAGTAAACAACTCAGAATCATGCACATCAAATATCCCAATTCTAGCGCAAGCATCTAACCACCCATGTGCATAGTTCAAAGCAGCAAAAGCATTTACAAAATCTCCTTTTGACTTAAAATGCAAAGCATCAGAAAAATACCTTTTGATCATGTCAATGCAATCCTCCCGTTCCTTAATCAATCCAGCCCTATTAGAACTCTTCTCTGCTTTTTCGATCGCTTTCTGAGTAACTGAAACATATTTATTTAGTTTCTCTTCAGTTACTTCTTTCATAAAAACGAAAAATGCTAATGCTTTTTCCTAGTGCAGTAAATCATTTTATGATTTATGCACAATAAGAAAAAAATTAGCTAGCTTCCTTAGCTTTAGCTTTTTCCTTTAATCGGGTATATTCTTCGCTTAAAGGCATTGGTCTTTTTACTGTGATAGGAATAAGCCCTTCTTTCATCTCTATCTTTGCAATCTCAACAGGGTTGTACTTTATGTTCTCAAGATCTGCTTCATTAAGCTTAACCAAAAAGGGAGCGCCCATTGAAATCTGCAAAGCTCTAGCTCCCAAAATCCTAGCTGTTTCATACTTAGTGTATTTCTCTATTTCTTCAGCCATTTTTAAGTGCACCTCGTAATTCATTGCCCTTTTCGATTCCAATCTCAAGCATCTGAGCAATCTCTTCCTCTGTCAAAGCATATTCCCCGCCTTTCTGTAAAGCGCATAATGTTCCATCTTCTATTGAAGCTACTGTCAATCTTGCATCAATTACCTTCTCTTCTTCTGAAGTTGGGTCAACAATAAACTTGCTGCCAATCTTGCATACAGTGACTGAGACAGGAACATTTTTCAAAGGAAGTTTTTTTGTTGTCTTCTCTTTGCGGATTATTTTGCCATCCTCAAATTTCGGAAATACAGTGTTCTGTAATGCTGCATATGCTCCTAAAGCAGAAGCATCAAATAAGTTGCCTGCATCATTCAGTGTAACTATATCGATTGCAACCCTCCATATATCCTCTCCTTTCTTTATGCACAGCTTTTTGAAGTCAAGAGTACTGCTTTCCCTTATTCCCCTATCGACAACCCTTGCAAGCTCCACAGCCTGTATTCCAGGTGGTCCAGACTCAAAATTAGGATTGGACAATGGGATCAGTTCAGCGCCAACAATTATAGTGCCCTCATCCTGCCTATCAGGATAAGGCTCGCCTATTTCCATCTTAATCCCTACTAAAACTTCTGTCTCCCCTAAGATTACTTTTGCAGAGCCATCTGCTGTTTTTGTGAATCCATATTCGATATTCAATGGCTTCCTGTACTCAAGCGGCTTTCTTCCATCAAGCCTTTTATCTGAGTTAAGAAGAGTTATTATATGTTCCCTTAGATCTTCATTCATTGTTATCACCTGCTGAATGCTTAGGATATTTATCCTTAAGCGCTTTCTTCTGAATTTCATAAATCTGGTTGCATGCCTTTTTGCCCATCTTTATAACTTCCTTCAATTGCTCTTTGGACACTAATCCATCCATCTGCAATAAAGTTATCTTTCCTGAATTAGGCATTACTGCTAGTGGGATGTCTGCAACTGGGCCATCTGGATATGACTCTTCTGCATAGTCAAGGTCAACTACTAATTTGTCATCAACTCTTCCAACAGATACAGAAGATACTAGATCTTTCATCAATAATCCTGCGTCTGCTAAAGCCATTGATGCTGCATTTATTCCAGCTGTCCTTGAACCGGCCTCTGTTTCAGGCAGCTCGATAAAAACATCCACAACTGAATTTGGATATTCATCTAGATTAAGAACTGGCAGTAAAGCATGTGCAGTAACCCTTGAAATCTCCTTAGATCTTCTAGAGCCGCCAGGCCTTACCCTATCCTCTGAAGATGAAAAGGGCATCATGTTATAGTTGCACCTCAAAATTCCTTTCGAAGGGTCCTGTAAAAATCTCGGAAATAAGTTTCTAGGCCCATAAACTGCTGCATAAGCCCAGGTATTTCCAAACTTAAAATATGCAGAACCATCTGCTTTCTTTATCACTCCAACTTTTGCTTCAATCTTTCTCGCTTCATCAAATCCCCTATTGTCCAATCGTTTTTTATAAACCATGATTACTCACCCAGTTTAACTCCTGATTCTGCTTCCAGGAATTTTTTTATGTTTTCTGTCAATCCGCTTAGATGGCTGTCTTCTTCTATCTTTTTTATTGCTCTGACGACCAAAAGCTCCTTATCAGGCTCGCCCTGTATCCATACTAAGCCATTTTGTCCAACAATAATCCTGCAGTTGGTTGCTGTCTTGATCATGCTGACCATTGAGCCCTGCTTTCCGATTATCCTTGGAACCTTATAAGGAGAAACTTCAAGCATTCTTCCACCCTTAAGCTTATGCAGTCCAGGCCCTTTCATTGTTACGTCTATCAGCTTCTGCGAAGTCACATTGACAATGCTTGCAACCATATACTCACCAAGCGAATAATACTGTGTAAGGTCTGCTCCCTTCTGTATATAATCAGAAGTTGCATCCTTCATAGACAGCATTGCGCTGTATGCAGAGTTTGTATCTACACGCCAGCCGCTGAAGTTTATGTCAGTTACCTTGCATATTATTGTGTCTCCTCTTTTAGGATTATACTTTCCTGACAATGGAATCAGCTTTACAGCTCTTCCGTCAATGTGCGCTAATCCTAATCTTCCTGCTAATATCTTCTCTCCTTGTCTGTAGGTTCCTTCACCAGGCAGATTATCCATTCCTTCTGCTAGTGTTTCTCCAGGAACCACAATGTCCTTTTCATTAACTAATACATTACTCATTTTATATCACCTTTGAACATTTTAGTCTATCACCTTATATTTAGTATCTTTGTCTCAACATCACCATGGCATAAAGCATTAAGCTTGCTATGGAATTCTTCCTCTAAGCCGCCTGGTATCTCTACCACAACAACTAAGCTGCCATCTGTCTGCCAGTCTTCCCTTAGCTTTTTCCCAAATGAATTTATTATAGGGTATGACTTAGCTGCATACAACGAAGGTATCTTGGCAGCTATCTCTTTGGTCTCAAACTTTATAGGCAATATCGGCCTTATTGATTTCAAAGCATCATCGATCTGCTGGTTAACATCCTTAAACTCATCAACACGGAACTTCGCTTCATCCAAAGCAGCCTCTATCCTTTGTGCAGGATGAGGTATATGCGTCTTAGGATCAACAGCATTCTGATGGATTATATTTATTATCTGCTTCTTCTTCTGCTCCTTTAGGTTATTCTTATATTCTGCTGTTAAAGGAACATCCCCTTTCTGGATTATTATCTTTGCAGCTTCTAAAGGATCATCAGTTCCAAAAGCTTCCTTTAATGCATTTAGCGAAGCAGGCATGCCTTTTCTTGAATCAGTAAACACCTTCTGTACAGCTAAAACATCTTTCATATCTAGGTTAGCTCCTGACTTTACTGCAAGAGCCTTTGCATTATCTGCCATTATCTCAAAATTATGGCCATGCGATTTGAACCTGATTATGTTTGCTTCATCTACTGATGTCATTTTGATTTACTTCTTTTTTATCTTTTTAGGTGCTTTTGATTCTGACATGTTCCTTTCAATAGTCTCTTTAGAAAGTTTCTTGAATTTCTGGTCAGCTGTTTTTATATATGCTGCATCTATCCTGTCTATTGAAAAA
>JAHJAV010000126.1 GCA_018813685.1 Nanobdellota archaeon
CTCCGGGGGCTTTTATATTCAAAACACAAGGTGATAAAATGAATCTGATATTTTTAGGGCCGCCAGGAGTAGGCAAAGGAACAATAGCAAAAGATGTAGTCAAAGCAAAGAACATACCTCAGATTTCTACAGGGGATCTATTAAGGGCAGCTGTCAAAGAAGGCTCTGAATTAGGCAAAAAAGCAAAAGAGTTTATGGATTCCGGAAAGTTAGTTCCTGATGAATTAGTCATAAACTTGCTAAAAGAAAGAATAAAAAAAGACGACTGTAAACATGGATTTATTCTAGATGGTTTCCCAAGAACAATACCTCAGGCAGAAGCCCTTGAAGGAAATGTCGAAATTAATAAGGTCATAAACTTCAAAGCAACTGATGAAACAGTCATCTCAAGGATTTCTGGAAGAAGAACCTGCAAAAAATGCAGCGCTATCTATCACATAAAAAATATCCCTCCAAAAGTAGAAGGTGTATGTGATAAATGTGGCGGAGAACTATATCAAAGGGAAGATGACAAAGAAGAAACAGTAAAGAAAAGACTAGAAACATACAAGCAGCAGACAGCACCTTTGATTGACTTTTACAGGAAAAAAGGCATATTAGCAGACGTAGAGACAGAAAAGCCAATTCCAGAGATAGTAAAAGACACAATGGCTGCAATTGGATAAACTTAAATATAGTTTCCTATTTTCATTCTTTTATGCGCCCTTAGCTCAGCCTGGATAGAGCGTCTCACTCCTAATGAGAAGGTCCGGAGTTCAAAGGTCTAGAACGTCAGTTCAGACGTGAAAGTCTTCGGGGGCGCGTTTTTTTCTTTATCTCCTCAACTCTTTCACACCATTAACACAGAATTGTATCTTCCCTTCTTTCAAAGCAGCAATTACCTGATTAGCAGCGTCCAAAGCAACATTCATCTGCGCTTCTTTAGTTGAAGCACCAAGATGTGGAGTGCATATCACTTTCTCGTTTGCAATGAGAGACTTGCATATAGGCGGCTCAGAAGAATAAACATCCAAAGCAGCAGCTGCAACCTTTCCAGAATTAAGAGCATCTTCAAGTGCCTTTTCATCAATAACTCCGCCGCGGGCAACATTTAATATCCTAACTCCATCTTTCATCATTGCAAACTTCTCAGCAGAAATCAAGTTTTTTGTTTTATCGTTCAATGGCACGTGCAAAGTGATGTAATCAGACGTTTTTATCAAATCATCCAACTCAGATTTCTTAACACCTATACTTTTCATGGAAGCATCATCTACAAAAGGATCATAGCATTGCGCATCCATCTCTAAAGCAAGTGCAACCTTTGCAACCTTCTTGCCGACATTCCCTAATCCTATTAACCCTAATGTTTTTCCTTTAAGCTCTGTCCCCTCAAATGACTTCCTATCCCATTCACCCCCTTTTAATTTAAGGTGTGAATGGATGACGTGCTTTGCCAGCATCATCAACAATGCCAATGTATGCTCTGCAGCTGCATTAGTATTTCCAAAAGGAGTGTTCTCTACAGCTATCCCTTTAGAGGAAGCATACTTTGAATCGATGCTATCATAACCGACGCCAGCACGGACAACCAGCTTAAGCTTAACAGCAGCATCAATTATTGCAGGAGTAACTTTTATTCCGCTCCTAACAATCATTGCATCTGCATCAGCGCATATCTTAACACACTCTTCAACAGAAATCCCTGGTTTGTTCTCAACTTCAAATCCAGCTTTCTCCAAAACCTCAATTGCCTTTTTGTTTAACTTATCTGGAATTAATACTTTCATTCTCACCACCCCATCAAAAAAATCTTTCCATCTCAGTAAGCATATCCTTCACTTCATCTAATGTCAAATCACCCATATGTGCAATCCTAAAGGTAGTTGCCTTGCCTTTTGCCTCAAGCTTTTCATTCAGCTTGCCATAACCCGAATCAGTGCTATATCCTTTCTTAGCCATCTCTTTCTTCATTGCCTTAAAATCTAATTTTTTAGTATTGGCTATGCATGAAACAGTATTTGATTCATAACCTTTCTCAGCAAACATCTCAAATCCCTTATCTAAAGCCCACTTCCTTACATACTCTGCCATCTCTTTATGTCTTTTGAACCTATTCTCAACACCCTCAGCAGATATTCTCTCAAGCTGTTTTTTCAATGCATAAAGATGAGGTATTGAAGGGGTATAAGGAGTCTCATCCTTATCATACATCTTTTTTAACTCCAAAATATCAAAATAATATCCTCTCCCTTGAACAGTCTCAGCTTTTTTATAAGCTCGAGCACTTACAGAAGCAACTGCAATTCCAGCAGGCAAAGCCAATGCTTTCTGTGAAGAAGCTAAGCATATATCAATCCCTAACTTGTCAACCTCTATCTTAATTCCCGCAAGAGAAGAAACTGCATCGACAAAAAACAATACATGGGGATATTTCTTCATCACAGAAGATATATCTTCAAGATTAGAAGCAACCCCAGTTGATGTTTCATTATGTACCATACAAAAAGCTTCAAATTCCCCTGAAGATAATGCCTTGTCAATATCATCAGCCTTGACAGCTTTGCCCGAATCAAATTTAACCTGGGTAACTTCTCTTCCGCATCTTTCAGAAACATCTGCCCATTTCTTTGAAAAAGCCCCATTAACAGCATGCAATACCTTTTTGTTTACACAGCACCTGATAGCAGCTTCCCAAAATCCAGAGCCAGATGAAGTAGATATCAAAACATCATTATTTGTAAAGAATAATTCCTTAAGCCCGGGCTTTAAGCTAGCAAATAAATCCCTAAACTCCTGAGTCCTATGCCCTATCTGTGGATGGCTTAGTTCAACCAATATCTCTTTTCTTACTTCTGTCGGTCCTGGAATGAATAATTTGTTTGCCATTTTATTCTACCTCTCCATCTTGTTTATAACCATACCTGAATATGCCTTTGGATAAAAATATGTTGATTTTTGAGGCATTGTCTCGTTAGCGCGAGCAGTCAAAAATATCTCCCTCATCAAAGGGGCATTTATAAAAAATGCAAATTGGTATTTATCATCGTCTAATTTCTCTAAAGCCCTTTTGTTTCCCTTAGTGTATTCTATATATGTCCCTTTTGCCTGCTCTTCCTCGCTTATTCCAAGTATATCATTAAAGATAATCTTGTGGAGTATATTGATATCTAGCTTGCGATAAACATCTGTCTTATCAGGATAATGCTCATCCAAAACATTATTGTTCTTTAATTTCAAAAAATAACTCTTCTTGTTCAAAAAGCAGTACATCCCAAAAACATGATTCTTCAGATTTGATGCCTTATCAATCAATATGTCAGTATCATCCACTTTTTTTATTAATTCCTTGACATCGCCCGCTTCATTAATCTCAAAGTATTTCCCAATCTTACCCAACACACCATCAACATCAACACCCTCAAGATTAAAAACAAATCTGTCTATAGGCAAGACAAATAACCCTTCATTAAAAGAATTGATAAAGCAGCACATTGCATATTTTGCATCTTCCATCTCAGGATGTTCTTCCCTAAACTTCAAAACAGATTTATACCTATGATGGCCGTCTGCTATTATGCACTGGTATTGCACCATCTCTTTCTTGATCATGCTGATAAAACCAGCATCAGAAATCTTCCATAACTTATTCACTATCTTTTTATTATCTTCAAACTCAATATCCGGCTTTGAGCCATTTACTTTTTCTTTGATAAATCCATCAATAACCTTTTGCCTGTCATCATAAAGCATGAACACTAAACCAAGATTAGCTTTAGTTTCATTAAGCAAAGTCAACCTATCCTGAAATGGCTTGTTCAGTGTCTTTTCATGCGGCAAAACACCTTTTCCAAGCTCCTCTAGCTTAATCAGGGAAATAAATCCAGTTCTTGTAAATAATCTATTATTATAGCTAAAAGTTTGGCTATAGATATAGACAGAATCTTCTTTTTCTCTCTCAAGAACTCCATTCTCTACCCATTCTCTAAGATTATCAGCTGCTTTTTTATAATCATCTTTCTCTTCGCCAGGAAGTAAAAGATTGACCATGTTAAAATCAGAAAACTTTGCAAATTCATCCCTTTCCTTCTCGCTTATTACATCATAAGGTGGAGTTATAACTAATCCAAAATCTTTTACCTTCTGCTTATTATACCTTAACCCTTTGAAAGCCTTTATCTCTACCATTTTGCACAAAAAAGAGTTTTGACAATGGTTTAAAAACTATTTGACACATTTGTCAATAAAATAGTAAATTTGACAAAAATAGGTTATACTGAAAAAAGGTGAAAAATTCCTATTTTTCACCTTTTTTGGTATATTAGAAATTATGTCAAAACAATAGATTATCTAATTAATTTCCAATAAATTTATAAAATATGACACATTTACCTCACTTATGACCTACAAGAAAATAAATAATGTAAGGGAATTTGTATGGAAAGTCATTGATACAGATATTGCAATAAGAAAAAATATCTCAAAAGGCCTTCTTAATGTAAGGGCATTGGCAAATTATATCATAACTAACTATAAGATAGATTCCTCTCTTGACTCTGTCATCAGCGCAATAAGAAGATACAACATAGAAACAACAAAAAAGAATGAGATCCCAGATGTCTATTCTATCTTAAGAAAAGCAGAGATAAGAACAATAACAAAGATGGCTTCATTATCATTAAAAAAGAACGAGGAAGTAACAAAAATATTAGGTAAGTTACTGCCAGAAGTAAATTATGAAGGCGGAGAGGTATTAAGGATATTAGAAGGCTCAAAACTCTTCAAGATAATCTTCGACAAAAACAGCTTTAACAAAAGATTAGAGCTGTTCAAAAAAAGCGACATGCTTGACTCTAACAAGAACATAAGCATGCTGGAAATGATATATCCAAAAGAGCTTGAAAAGATTCCAGGAGTATTCTCAGTCATATCCAATGAGCTCGGAGAGAACGGAATAAGTATAATAGATGCTTTAATATGTTCTAATGAGCATATTGTAGTTGTCTCTGAAAAAGATATACTAAAAGCATTTGAGATATTGCATAATTTGTGTAGTTCTGAATAATTAATAAAAAACAAATAAAAAAAAGTTTACTTTTTCTCTCCTTCTAGAGCAGCCTGTGCAGCAGCTAATCTAGCGATTGGAACTCTATAAGGTGAACACGAAACATCATTCAAGCCTATCCTATGGCAGAACTTGACTGATTCTGGCTCACCGCCGTGCTCTCCGCAAATTCCAAATTCTATCTTCTTATTGATTTTCCTTGCATTCTTTATGCATAGTTCCATCAATTTTCCTACGCCTGTCTGGTCAATGCTCTGGAATGGATCTCTATCGTAGATTCCCTGCTCAACATAAGGTTTTAAGAAAGAACCCGCATCATCCCTGCTAAATCCACATGTCATCTGTGTAAGATCATTTGTTCCGAATGACATAAAGTCAACCTCTGGAGCAATCTCATCAGCTGTTATAGCAGCACGAGGAACTTCTATCATTGTTCCTACCCAAAAATCCTTTCCTCGCTTTACACCTAATGATTCTGCAACCTTGTCAACAATCTTTTTTATTACCAAGTATTCTTTTACATTCCCAACTAAAGGAACCTCAATCCATGGAACTGCTTTCACTCCTTCTTTCTTGCATTCAATAGCAGCCTCAAGTATTGCCCATACTTGCATTTCAGATATCTCTGGATACCTTATACCTAATCTGCAGCCTCTGAACCCTAACATCGGATTGAATTCATGCAGATTGCTTATTGTATCTCTGATTTTCTGCTCATCAACTCCCAGTTCTTTTGCCATTGTCTTTATATCTTCATCCTCTTTAGGCAGGAATTCGTGCAATGGTGGATCTAAAAGCCTTATTATCACTGGAAGATTATCCATTACCTTAAATAATCCCTTAAAGTCTTCTTTCTGCATTGGCTTCAATTTAGCAAGAGCTTTTTTTCTTCCATCCAATGTCTCTGCAAGTATCATCTCTCTTACTGCTTTTATCCTCTCTCCTTCAAAGAACATGTGTTCTGTTCTGCATAAGCCAATTCCTTCTGCTCCAAACCCTTTTGCAACCTCTGCATCATGCGGAGTGTCTGCATTTGTCTTTACAGTCAATTTTCTGAATTCATCAGCCCATTCCATAAGCTTTGCAAAATCTCCACTCAATTCAGGATCAACTACAGGAACAGCTCCCTTGATAACTTCTCCTGCTGCTCCGTCTAACGTAACATAATCCCCTTCTTTCAGAACAGTATCCCCTATCTTTAAAGTTCCTTTCTCTTCACTTATTACTGCATCAGCGCATCCTGCAACACATGGCTTTCCCATGCCCCTTGCAACAACTGCCGCGTGAGAGGTCATTCCTCCTCTCGAAGTCAATATTCCCTGAGCAGCATTCATCCCTTCAATATCTTCAGGTGATGTTTCTGTTCTTGTAAGAATCACTTTTTCTCCTTCCTGTGCAAGCTCATGCGCTCTGTCTGCTGTAAAAACAATCTTGCCCACAGCAGCCCCTGGCGAAGCAGGCAATCCCCTGCACAAAACTTCTGCCTTTTCTTTTGCAACAGGATCTAATCTTTTATGTAATAATTGATCCAACTGATTAGGGTCTATCCTTAAGACAGCTGTTTTCTTGTCGATTAATCCATCTTTTTCCATATCTACAGCTATTCTCAAAGCAGCTGCAGCTGTTCTTTTTCCATTTCTGGTTTGCAATATAAACAGCTTGCCTTCCTGGATTGTAAATTCCATATCCTGCATATCCTTATAATGCTTCTCAACCTTTAGATATATGCTTACAAGTTCATCATATACTTTAGGCATCTGTTTCTTTAACTCATCAATATGCTTTGGAGTTCTTATTCCTGCAACAATATCCTCTCCCTGAGCATTCATAAGATATTCGCCATAAAGCTTGTTCTCTCCTGTGCTTGGATTTCTTGTAAATAAAACTCCAGTTCCAGATGTATCGCCCATATTTCCAAAAGCCATTGTCTGTACATTGACAGCAGTGCCCACTAAACCAAAAATATTATTTATCCTTCTGTAGGCAATTGCCCTCTTGCTGTTCCAGCTTCCGAAAACAGCATCTATTCCCATCTTAAGCTGCTCTTTTGGATCTTCTGGAAACATCTTTCCAGTATATTTCTGTACAACTGCTTTATATCCTTCACATACCTTTTTCCAGTCCTCTGCGCCTAAATCAAGATCAAGCTCAACACCCTTTGTCTCTTTTGCTTTTTCAAGAACCTCTTCAAAATGCTTGTGCTCAACACCCATGACTACATCGCCAAACATGTTTATGAATCTTCTGTATGCATCATAAGCAAACCTTTCATCCCCTGTCTTTTTTGCTAAGCCCAATACAGACTTATCATTCAATCCTAAATTGAGCACAGTATCCATCATACCAGGCATAGAAACAGCAGCTCCGCTTCTTACAGAAACAAGCAGTGGATTTTCAGGATCCCCTAACTTCATGCCCATCTTCTTTTCAAGCTCAGCCAATTTTTCCTCAATCTGGCCCAACATTCCTTCAGGGTATTTCTGCCCTAAATTACAATACTCAGCACAAGCATCTGTCGTTACAGTAAATCCAGGCGGAACAGGTATTCCAATATTAGTCATTTCAGCTAAATTAGCTCCTTTTCCCCCTAACTCCATCCTCATTCCTTTATTTCCTTCTTCAAAACCATAGACCCATTTCTTTGTCATGTTTATAGACCTCCTTAATTAATAGTTATAAGATTAAAATCCCACAATAAAAGAGTTTTATAACTATTTATAAACTTTATGCATAGCTTATTTAACAATTTCCTTAAGAATTTCCATTACCTTCTTCCCATCAACTTTCCCTTTAAACTTAGCCATTATCAATCCCATATATCCACCTATATTCAGACCTGGCTTCTCTGCAACTATCTTTTTTATCTCAGATTCAATCTCTGAATCAGAAGCAGCAGCGTATTTGTCAATATCAAACTTCCCTTTTGAATAATCAATTATAACATCCATAACAACATCCTTGCTTATTTTTCCTTCATTCAGGTAAGAAAAAATCTCTCCAAGTTCTTTATCAGTAAGCTTATCAACATCAATGCTGAACTTTCTTTTTATCTCTCTAAGTGTAGATATCAAAGTAGAAGCAATAAAAGCAGGCTTTACATTCTTAAACTTATCAACAAAGATTTCAAACATCTCTATCTTCTTTTCAGAAGCAAGTTCTCTTGCTAGATCATGGGTTATCTCATGCTTCTCAGCTAACCTCTCTGTTTTCTCAGATATCAACTCAGGAACCATTATCTTATCCAGAATCTCTTTTGTTATCTTTATCGGAGCAACATCTGTCTCTGGATACATCCTGTCTGCACCAGGCATTGGCCTTAAGAATGAAGTTGTAAAATCAGCATTTGCTTTTCTTACATGCGCCTTCCCCTCTTTCTCCTTCAACTGTCGATTAATCTCATTATCGATAGTCTTCACAATTGACCTTATATCCTGGAATCCTTTTATCTCTACACGTGGATGCCCTTTTATAGATACATTAACATCCTGCCTTATCGTGCCTATACCTCTTTTACAACCGCCAGTTGACCTTAAAGCCATCCCTAAAAAAGCAGCTGCTTCTTTTGCATGCTCTGCATCCTTTATATCAGCTTCTGTCCCTATCTCAATCAAAGGTATTCCTAATCTATCCAACCTATAAGTAACAGAATTATCATCTTCCTTTAATTTTTGTGCAGCCTCTTCCTCTAAGCAGATATTAGTTATTCTTACCCTGCCTTTTGAAGTCTCTATAGAACCATTCACAGCAACTAAAGCAGTCCTCTGAAAACCAGAAGTATTGCTTCCATCAACAACAGTTTTCCTCATAACCTGCAACTCATCAACAATCTTAGCATTTAGTAATAAAGAAACCTGCAATGCAATATCCAATGCCTTCTTATTGATTGGATGAGGCGGCTCATCATCATACTCCACTAAGCAGGTATCCTCTGAGCCTGAAACATAGATAAACTGCTTTGCTTTTTTCATCTCATGCTTTGCAGCAATATCAACCTCCCCTGTTTCTCCGGCAACAGCCCTTAGCCTGCGAACAACCTTAATGTCAGGCTCCTTAGAAGAATTCAAAGTTGGGCAGTCGCAGAATAGCTTTTTACCTTCTAATTGCTGGTGGATTTCTATGCCGCACTTAAATCCTAGTTTCTGATAATCCATAAGGTGATAGGAATACAGCTTATTTATTAAATTTTGGTTATTGGTTAAGCTTATCTTTAACTACTAAGTGATAATAAAAATAAAAAGATTTATAAAGTAAAAGTTTTTCTGGATTTACTATGGCTGATAATATAGAAAAAGTATTGTTAACTGAATCATCGCTTAGAACAAAAGCTGCCCATATGGTTGCCCTGCATGGCACAAACTGGGAGGGTATAAGAAGGTCAGAAGGAACGAAAAGAGCAAACCAATTACTGGAAGAGGTTATAGCAGATGAAACAGATAAAATAGCCTCTAGAGTAGGAGTAACTGTTTTTAAAGATAATTCTTTTCCAGGTTATGGCATAAATTATGATAATTTAAGCTGTTTCAGAGGGAAAGGCGAAGGCAGGTTTGACATGAATTATAATCTGCTAAGGCAGATATGGTATGGGATGAATTATGTAGAAGTCCCTGAAGAAAATTCAGGGGTTCCTCATGAGTTTTTGGCAGCGATGAACACATTCGAAATCTTGTCCCTTTACAGGGCTTTTGCACGACTGATAGAAAAAAGTAGTATACCAACCGGAAGTGGAAAAAAAACTATATCAATAAAAGAGCTAAGGGAATTGCCCGCAGAAATTGTTATCTCTAAAATGGTGGGTTACGGTTGCAGGCATCAAGCTATAAGCACCATGCGCCAAAGGGGATGGAATTATTTCCCAACTGGAAGAGGGGATTTAATAAAAAGAATAAAACCATTTGGCTATCAATTAAAAGACAGGTTTATGAAACTATTACACGAACAGAAAAGAACAACTGAATTGACTGAAAAAAGAGGGCAGTATCCTGATTTCCATGACCATTGTTACGACGGAAAGGATGCAAGAATGGGTGTAATCGCAATAAAAGGATATCCTGGAAGAAAAAAGTACACATCTGCCATTGCTTCATTTATGCAGGGATTATACTCAAGAAATATTGGGCAGCAAAAGTAAAACCCTGTAGATATTCTGCCTTTTCCAGGCAATCACCTTACTTAACCTCCTAATCCAAATATTCATCAGGCTCTATCTTATTATTGATTTCTCCTCTTAAATTAACTCCGATCAATCTCTTAGCTTCCTCTTTGTTTTTATAGTTTCCAAGCAGCCACGCTAATTTGATAAAAGCTGTCTCAGTCAGCATATCTTCGCCAGATAAAACTCCCACATTGGCTAAATCAATAGCATTGGAATAAACATGCATCTGAACCCTTCCAAAGATTGTTTGTGAAGTCATCACAACAACTGTTCCATTCTTAACTAAGTTCTTTATTGCGCTCAGATTCTTCTTATGGATTTCACATAATTCATTAGGAACTCCAACAGGAGCTTGCCCCAATCCAGTTCCTTCTATAACTAATCCCTTATATCCTTCATAAAACTCAAACTGCTTAGGGACCATATTAGGATGGCATCTCAAAATACTTACCTTAGCCTCAAAATCATCCTTAATAATTAACTCTCTTTTCTTATCCTTTTTATTATAGTCTTTTTTCAAAAATTCTATCTTCTTATTCTCAAAATTAACCTTAGCGATTATTTTATCATTTACCGGCTTAAAAGCATCCCTTCTTGAAGCATGCAGTTTTCTTGTCTTACAAGCAGGTAGTATAACACAATTATTATCATCCATATTTTCATGCATACATATAGCAACTCCTGAAAAATCAGTTTTTGCAATAAACTCTGCAGCGCATATCAGATTAACAGCAGCATCAGAACTTCCCCTGTCAGAGCTTCTTTGAGCTCCGACCATTATAACTGGAACAGGCAGATTCTCTAAAGCAAATGCCAAAGCAGCAGAAGTATAGGTCATTGTATCTGTACCATGAGTCAATATTATCCCATCAACACCGGATTTGATTTCTTCCTGGATTGCCTTTACCATCAATTGATAATGCCCAAATCTGATATCCTCAGAAAACATCTTTGCAACTAACCTGCTTTTTATGTTTGCAATCTGTTTTAACTCAGGAAACATTTCAATCAATTCTTCTGGCTCAAACCTGGCAACAACCCCTCCAGTCTTATAATCAACTTTAGAAGCAATTGTTCCTCCAGTATGCAGAATAGAAATAGTAGGCAAATTCTTATTCGAAGTTATCTTTTCTTTTTTAGCTGTTTTTTCCTTATTCTTCTCAACCAGTTCAATCTTCTTAACCTTTTTCTTATCAATCCCGACATTATACCCATTATCTAATTTAACAACAACAGAATCAGTCTCTTCATTAGGCATCAAAACTCCTTCAACTATCTCATCCTTGGTTACAACCTTGACCTTATCCCCTGAACTTGCCATTTTAAACCTCTATCAGTATTTTATTTTTCCCTTCAGGATGTATGCATACTGGAGTTTCTTTCTTCAAGTTCATAAATTTTGCTATTTCAGTGGGAATCCTCACGATCAAGGAATTTCCAGAGTAGCCTATCTTGCTATGCTTGGACAAGCCAAATAAACCTTTCTCCTTCTCTATTTTTTCTATCTCTTTTGCAGTCTCTTCGCTAAACCACTGCTCGCCGCATTTAGTGCAGACTTCTGCTGGAAAATCCCCTATTTTAACCTCATATACAAAATAAGGAACTGTCCTTTTAATTAGATTTCCTTTTTCACATATTGGGCATTTTTTCATAATTGGTCACCTTCTAAAAATTTAAAATTTTTAATTTCCATCACCTTTCCTTACCATAACAGTTATAACAAAAAACTCATCTCCAATTTTTTTGTATACTGCCCGCACATAAGTATAATCCGACACAATCTTCTCCCCTTGCAGGTGTTTCGCTCCCCTCTGGATGGCATTTTTTATCTGCTCTATGCTTATGCCTCTCTCCCTTGCCTTTTCTATAGCATGATTGCTCAGTCTTAACTTCATAAGTTACACCACTTACATTAACTTACACATAAGTTAGAATATATCTAAAGTATATAAATATTTGCTTTTCCAAAAAGAAAAAATAATAATTAAGAAGAAAAATTATTTCTTTTTCTTCTTTTTTCCTCCACCGCAGCATCCGCATCCCATAAATAATCACCTCTACGAGTTATTAAATATAATTAAAATTAGCTAGATTATAAACTTTATGCTTAATCAAAGCGAAAACATGATGATTTAGAAATTTTTGATATAAAAAACCTTTTGGAAAAGAAACTCACCCAAAATAATCTGGCATCTCTTCTTTCATCTGCTTCCCACGAGCAGAAGTGAACTTATTTCCAATCTCTTCATAAGCTTTCTCAACATCTGCAGTTACAGACGGCCTTACTTTCTTAAGAGCCTCTTCAAAGAAAGCAACAGTAACCTCTTTTGCATTCATATCCTTTCTCAATGCAAGTATAGCAGCTTCCCTGCAGATTGACTCGATATCAGCTCCAGCATAACCCTCTGTTTTTTTGGATAAGCCCTCCAAAGAAACTCCTTTCAAAGGCATTCCTTTTGTATGCACCTTAAATATCTCCAGCCTTGATTTCTCATCAGGAGCAGGAACTAAAATCATCCTGTCAAACCTTCCTGGCCTTAAAAGTGAGGTATCAATTATATCTGGCCTGTTGGAAGCAGCTATCACAACAACATCCTGCATCTCCTCTAAGCCATCCATCTCTGTAAGTAATTGATTCACAACTGATTCAGTAACATGTGAACCAGAATTAGCCCCCCTCTTAGGAGCCAATGAATCAACTTCATCAAAGAATATTATAGTTGGAGCTGTCTGCCTTGCTTTCTTAAAAACTTCTCTTACAGCCTTCTCACTTTCACCTACCCATTTAGACAATAGTTCAGGCCCTTTTACAGAGATGAAATTAGCATCAGATTCATTTGCAACAGCCCTAGCCAATAAAGTCTTTCCGGTTCCAGGAGCACCATACATCAGTACACCCCTCGGCGGCCTTACACCCATCCTCTTGAAACTTTCAGGATTCTTCAATGGCCATTCTACTGCCTCTATTAATTCCTGCTTGACCTCATCTAATCCGCCTATATCAGTCCATTTAGTAGTTGGCTTCTCGATCAAAACTTCACGCAAAGCAGAAGGCCTTACAACCTTTAATGACTCTCTAAAATCCTTCTGAGTGATCATCAGATCCTCTAAAACTTCCTTAGGTATTGGCTCTTCTTCTTTTAGTTTTAGATCAGGCAACACTCTTCTTAAAACAATCATAGCAGCTTCCTTAGCCAAAGCAGCTAAGTCAGCTCCGACAAAACCATAAGTTATCTCAGATATCTCCTCAAGATTAACATCCTTAAGGGGCATATTCCTTGTATGGATCTTTAAGATATCCAATCTTCCTTCTTTTGAAGGAACACCTATATCTATCTCTCTATCAAATCTCCCTGGCCTTCTCAAAGCAGGATCAAGCATGTTAGGTACATTGGTAGCAGCAATCACAACTACCTTACCTCTGCTCTGCAGACCATCCATATTAGCCAATAACTGCGCTACAACCCTTCTCTCTACTTCTCCTTTTGTTTCTTCCCTCTTTGTAGCAATAGCGTCTATCTCGTCGATAAATATGATAGAAGGCGCATTCTTCTGGGCATCCTCAAACTTCTTTCTAAGATTCTCTTCAGACTGGCCATAGTACTTGCTCATTATCTCAGGGCCATTAATTAATAAAAAATTAGAATTTGTTTCATTAGCAACAGCTTTCGCAAGTAAAGTCTTTCCTGTTCCAGGAGGCCCATGAAGCAAAACTCCTTTCGGAGGCTCAATCCCTAATCTTTGGAATATCTCAGGATGTTTTAATGGCAATTCTACCATCTCCCTCACTTTCTTTATCTCTTCATGCAAGCCTCCAATATCTTCATAAGTAACCTCTAAAATCTTCTCTTCAGTTATATCAACAGCCTCTGGGTTAAATACAACTTCTGTCTGCTCTGCTATGATAACTGCCTGTTTAGGTTGAGTTTCTGCAACTATAAACTTTAAGTCTCCAAATCCAAATCCAACCATGCTCTCATCAAGAATATTAAAAACATCTTCAAAAAAAGGATTGTCTACCATTGTGCTTCTTCTTCTTCGTGTTCCGCCTAAGCTTACAATATCTCCTTTTACAATACATCTTCCTAAAAGACCCTGTTTAAAGATATCAGGAGAAGCTCTTATCATTATTCCTTTTTTAGCAGGAGCTATAACTACCTTCTTTGCTTCTTTGACATCTGCTTTCCTAACTCTTACAAGCTCTCCAATTCCAGTAGTAGCATTTCTTCTTACTATTCCATCTGCCCTTATTATATTAAGCCCAATATCACCAGGATAAGCCCTGTCAGCTATAGCAACAGTTGTCCTCTCACCCTCAATCTCTACAATATCGCCTACCCTTACACCAATCTGCTGCATAAAAGAATTATCAATTCTTACAATACCTTTATTGACATCATCCTGGATAGCTTCAGCTACTTTTAACTTAAGCTCCCTATCAGTTTTTTTCCTTTCTACCTTTTCCATTTTCTACATGAGGATAACTTATTATGTTTTATAAATCTTTTGTTTAACAAACAAAGACTAAATAAACACTAAAAAAAGTATAGAAAAAAGAATAATAAAATTACTTAGCCTTTTTCACTTCCTCAGCAGGTTGTGCCTGTACAGAAGGCAAAGGAATTGGCGGTGGCAAATTAACTGCCTGGCTTAATATCAAAGCCTCTATATTGCACTTGGTAAGCACAGTGTTTAATATCCCAGTCATTACATCTTTAGGCACCCTTTTAGCCTTTTTCCACTCATCTAAAACCTCTTTTGTCTTTGTAGTAGACTCCATCAACAATAAATCCCCTCCAAGAACTATCTCGCCCAAATCAGGCTCATACTTGGATGAAAATTCAAAGATAAAGCTCAAAGCACTCTGCTTTTTATCGCCTAGATTCAAATCCTTTTCTTTTATATCAGTTATAACCACATTATTTTTTATATTTACCTTTCCCTTAACTCCGTCTTTCCTGTTTACTTTTATGTCCTTAAAGTTAAATCCTAATATTGTCATATTAACGACCTCCGATTATTATTGGATTATTGGTTTACAACTTACTTTATAAAACTTTTGAAAATACTGGGTATTTTCAAAGGTTCAAAAAAGACTGCTTTTTTTGTTGCTTTTGAAATTACAAATCAATTTCAAGGGCTCAAAAAAAGTGAAGCTTTTTTTGTTGCTTTTGAAATTACAAATCAATTTCAAGGGCTCAAAAAAAGTGAAGCTTTTTTTGTTGCTTTTGAAATTACA
>JAHJAV010000127.1 GCA_018813685.1 Nanobdellota archaeon
GAATGCTTTGATAAACCCTAAAGAAAAACTTTATACTTAGCATAAATCCAATCAGATTATTTTATGGAGTTAGATTACTCTACGATCCCCTTCCCTTTTTCTCAGTTTCTTCATTCCTTTTTTGTGTTTAACCCAATAACCTCACTGTTTTCATGATATTTGACATAGTTACCACTAGGAGAACATGGATTGAGGCATTTCCCAAACCGATATATGGCGTTTTCTTGCCGCCCAGCTTTTCCAAATAAGCAAAAACATTTTCAATTATCAATCTTGATTTTGTTTTCACTCCTTTTTCTTTAGCTATTTTCCTTTCTTCTGATTTCTGTCTTTGATTATTAATAGCTTCACGAGCAATCTCGTGATCCTCGTGAAGCTCAACTCTTTTTGATGCTGAAAGGGGGCATCGATTCTTTCTTGGGCAGTCTCTGCACTTCCTAATTGGGAATTCGAATCTTAGATTATTTTTACCATAACCTTTCACGCTAATATTATTTAGGCACGTTAGCGTGTTATTCTCTTTATCATATTTTAGCTCATAAATGGATAGCTCTTTCTCATCAAGACCCCTAAACAGGGCATTCAGTTTCACTCCCCTGCTTTTGGCTGATTTAAACGTCTCAATATACCCATATGCTGAATCAGCATCCATTTCAACTGGCTTTAAGTTTACCTTTTCCTGTTTTGTAATTATCGTGCCTGTTTGTTTATCATCTTTATCTGCTGCCGAAGTTACCGTAACAGCAGTAACTATCCCTTCTTCTGTTACTGAAGCATGATTTTTGTAGCCAAAAATCAAGTTTTCTTTAGTCTTATGGCCCAGCTTGGCTTCCTTATCAACTAATGTTTTGATTGGTTTTTCAGTCTGAATTAGGCTGTTCTTGGCATCAACATTCTCATTCAGGATTTGCTTAAGCAAATCAAGTTCTTCGCTTTTATGATTAAGCGGCTCCAGAAAGCCAATTATCCCTTTAGCCCTATTAACTGCCTTTTCAAAAGCAGATTCCCTTTCTGCTTTTTCCATCCTAAATAAGGGATGGGCTTTTGAGTAATGAAGCAATTTGTCATCCGTTAACTCTGTTTCCTCATAAACTTGTTTCTTAAGTTCTTTATCTAATCTTTTTACAACGCCATTTATGCCCTGGTATATCAAGCAAGTAACACTTGGCAATGCTGCATGGGCAAGCACAGGCATGCTGTCTAAGAATTGCTGTTTAGGATTTTTGATAATCCCCAGCTCAACTATTTGAGCAATAATCTTCTGGAAGATTCTCTCAAAGAGTTCGGGGCCAAGGCGTTTCCTAAACAAGCTTAATGTAGAATAATCAAAGCCATAATCCTGGATAGGGATTCCAAGGAAATGCTTTATGCGGATATCATACCTAGCCACATATTCCATCTCAGGATCGCTCAATCCCTTTAATCTTTGTACAAGTGTAGATTTATAAAGTCGAACAGGGTCTTCTGGGGGCCTGCCATTATCCTCACAGTACAGATGCTCAACTTCATCATAAATGAAACTAAAGTTGAATATCTCTAAAATCCTCTCAAATATGTCATCGTTATCAATAAGGCCTTCATAAATCTTATTGGAACTCAGAAGTTGGGCTTGATGTTCATTGTGTTTTTTGAAAACCATTTAGAATCACCTCATTTTTAGTAATTTTATCGACGAGGAAGTATATAAATCTTTCTATCTCTCGTCGAGAGATGTGTGTTAGAGAATTGAGGGGGGTTTATCAAAGCATTCATGTGCATAGCATCTTCAAAATTCTCGACGGAAGCGGTAAAGGAGCTGCGTTCCCGTATGGAGCAACCCCTCGCAACGCTCGTCGATAATATTTGATTTATGGAATTTTGACCTTAGGATGCTATGCACATACGTTTTTTGATAGGTGTTTTCGAGAAAATATTGGCTGGAAGTTGCCTTCCAGCTAGTCCCCCCTCCCAGTATAACCTTGCCAAACTACTGTTGAAATGAAAAAGTTTATATAGTAATTTAAAAAACATGTATATATGGCACGTGTAGAACTTTTTGATGAGACCGTTTATGCAAAAAAGATTGAATTAACTAGTTATGGAATTAGGATTGAACTTGATCAAGAAGTATCTGGTTTCTTCTGGCACCGTCATAAATTAACTCATTTGGAAATGCCTTTAACAAGGGTTAATAAGCAATTGATTAAAAAACTAGAAGATGCCAATGGAATAATTAAATTTGAGGGTAAACCATTTAGAATAAATCTGGTTGCTTTTTCAACGGATGATTTTGATAGGCCAGTGAGTTTACCTTAAATATTTGTCCAATTGCCTATGTGCTTTTTCCTAATTATTTTTCTAGCAAAATCCATCCTATGTTCTGCTTGGTGTGGGTATTATATTATTAGCTTTTGAATAGTGCAGATAAATCAAAAAAAGAAGGTTACACCCCCCAAAAAAAGAGGGAGAGTGTAACCAAAGGCATAGTCCCCCCTCCCAGACTTGAACTGGGGATCTATCGGTATCAGCTGACTTACTTTCATCCTTGTGCTAATGCAAAGTCAGTAAGTGAATTAATCTACAGCCGATCGCTCTAGCCACTGAGCTAAGGAGGGATGGTTATTTTTGGATTAAGATATTTATATTTAAATGTGTTGGTTTTATTGAGATATATTGTTTATGATTTCTAAATCCTTATTGAATCCAAAGCAGCCAAAACTTCGTCTGCTGACTGAAATCTTTTTAATGGATTAGGGATTAAACAGCCTTCAAGAACTGATAATAATTTATGAGAAGTTTCTGGAACCTGGCAATCTAAACTTAGAGCTACTTTATCGTCTAGACTAGATGGAAACCTAGATAATTTTTTTATTGATTGAGTAACATCCATCTCTGTCACTACCTTGCCTTTACCTTCTGAATCAAAAGAAGAAAGAACTTTCCCACCAAGAAATTCATACATTGCCCTTCCAAGATTAAAGATATCTATCCTTGGGTGAGTCTTCAGGGCATCCCCCATACCTGAAGTGTCGATGAGGTTTCCATAATCCAATATTAAAGGCACCAATATCTGTTCCGGAGCAGAATATTTTTTTGTTCCTCTTAATCTCAAAAGGGGATTACCTATGTTTTCGGCAAAGCCGAGATCAATCAATCTCAAATCACTATTCCTAACGAGAATATTTGCGGATCCTACATCTCCGTGAATATATCCTGCATTATGCATAAATCTCAATGCTTCCAAAACTTTTCTCATGTATAAAACTGCAGAAAGTGAATAATCCTGAGTAGAGTGCGGCTTTGTCTCTGAAAAATAAGATAAAGTAATGCCTGGAAAGTATTCCATCAATAGATCATGTCCTTTAAAGAACAGTCTTCTTCTAAGCTCATAGACTCTTATTATATTGGAGTGTTCAAAGCCTGTTTTGCTTTGAAGATCGTGATTAACTCTAACTTCCTCCCTAAGATGGGCGAGCTTTTCAGGATAATTACCTGCTGTTCTCAAAAGCCTTTTGACAGCTATATCCCCTGTATCTGTTTCTGCAAGATAAGTAGTTGCATTTGCCCCTCTGCCAATAGGCTTTTTTAGTTTATAATGCCCAACCATAAACCAAGAAGAATACTTATCTTTTTAAAAACCTTTCACAAAAGTTAAAGAGAATTAATATTTTATTTACTCAATCATCTCTATTTCTATATTCAATCCTTCTGGAATAGGGACTCTCATAACCAATCTTAATGCTCTTTCGTCAAGGCCCAGGTCAATAACTCTTTTATAAATTCTCATCTCATATCTGTCCCAAGTTGCTGTTCCGCCGCCATCAGGGCCTTTTCTTGTAGTTAACTTTAGCTTCTTGGTAGGTAATGGGATTGGGCCACGCATATTAACTCCGGTTTTATCAGAAATATCTTTAATGTAATCACATACTTCGTTTATCTTTGCTATTTCTGTGCTTGCTAGCTTGATTCTTGCTTTTTGCATTTTAGTTTTCTTTGTTTTATGTGACCACAGGAGTTTGCTTCATGATAAGCTCAGCTTGCCATGACCCGATAAAAGGAAAAAGGTAATAAAAAATTAACTCTTTTTTACCAGATCAATGCACATTCCAGCTGCTACAGTTGCGCCTGAATCTCTGACTGCAAATCTGCTCATTTCTGGAATCTCCTTCTGCTTCTCTATGACTAAAGGAGTTATTGGTTTTATCCTTACGATTGCTGCATCTCCATTCTTTATGAAATCAGGATTTTCCTGAAGTACCTCTCCTGTTGCGGGATTAAGCTTTTTCTCTATAGCTACAATCTGGCACGCAACCTGAGCTGTGTGGATATGGAATACAGGTGTATATCCTACAGTAAGGACTGTCGGATGATTCAAAACAATTATCTGTGCTGTGAACTCTGTTGCCAAAGAAGGTGGATTGTCAACATGACCTAAAACGTCTCCTCTTGCAATGTCTTTCTTTTCTATGCCTCTGACGTTAAATCCTATATTGTCTCCAGATTCTGCTTTCTGCATCTGTTCGTGATGCATCTCTATTGTCTTTACTTCCCCTATAACGCCCTTACCTTCTCTCCCTGGAACAATAATAACCTTGTCACCGACTTTCATAATTCCTGTTTCAACTCTTCCTACTGGAACTACTCCAATGCCTGTGATGTTATAAACATCCTGAAGAGGCAACCTTAATGGAAGGTTTGTTGGTTTTTCTGGAGGAGTTAATGTATCTAATGTCTCTAGCAAAGTTCCGCCCTTATACCAAGGCATCTTATCTCCCTTATTAACTACATTCTCTCCAAGTAATCCTGACTCTGGAACAAATATAACCTTATCCGGGTTGTATCCCACTGTTTTTAGCAATGCTGAAACATCTGCCTTGACTTTGTTAAACTTTGCTTCATCATAGCCAACTGTGTCCATCTTATTAACTGCTATGATCAATTGGTTAACTCCTAATGTTCTTGCCAAGAAAACGTGCTCTTTGGTCTGCGCCTGAATGCCGCTTGAGCAATCAACAACTAATACGCCAGCATCTGCCTGAGCAGCGCCTGTAATCATGTTCTTGATAAAATCCTTGTGGCCAGGTGCGTCGATTATGGTAAAATAATATTTTGGCGTGTCGAATCTTTTGTGAGCAAGGTCAATTGTAACTCCTCTTTCCTGCTCTTCTTTTAGATTGTCCATGACAAAAGCGAATTCGAAACCAACTTTACCAAGCTCTTTAGCTTTGTCTTTTAATTTTCTCATTGCCTGTTCGTCAATGTTTTTAGAATCATACAATAGTCTTCCAACTGTAGTTGATTTCCCGTGGTCAACGTGACCAATAAATACCAAGTTTATATGTGTTTTTTCTTTAGCCATTATATACCACCTTGTTTAATTTTTTTGTGAATATTTTTAATAGTAGGGATTTTGTTTTGGTTTATAAAGGTTACTATTTTTTGTATGTGCATAGCATCTTCAAAATTCTTGACGGAAGCGGTAAAGGAGCTGCGTTCCCGTATGGAGCAACCCCTCGCGACGCTCGTCGAGAATATTTAATCTATGGAATTTTGACATTAGGATGCTATGCACATACTATTTTTTTGATTAAGTAACCTCTAATAAAATTATGCGCCTACCATCGCATCTGTCAATCCTTTTCTGTTTCTGATTGACTGCATAACTTTCTGCTGAAGCTCTTCAGGAACTTTTTCAAACATCTGATCCACTAAAGATGAATTGCCTCTTCCGCCTGTAGCTGACCTTAAGTCTGAACTCCATCCTAAAAGTTCTGCTACCGGCATCTTTGCTTTTATCTTTACAAATACTCCTTCCTGTTCCATCTCCAATAGCTGGCCTCTCTTCATGCTGATCAGTTTTGAAAGCTCACCCATGAATTCATTAGGCGCTTCAATATCCAGTATCTGGTAAGGCTCAAACATAGTTGGTTTAGCGAGCATCATCGCTCCCCTGATACCTTCCCTTATAGCAGGATAGACCTGAGCTGGCCCTCTGTGAATAGCGTCTTCGTGAAGCTTTGCATCTGTGAATACAACTTTAACGCCAACACAAGGCTCTTTTGCCAATGGGCCTGAAGACATCACATCTTCAAACATGTCAAGGATCATTTCCATAGCTTCCCCTAAATAGACTAAGCCACGTGTCTGCTCTATGAATATATTTCCTTTGTAGATATCTTTTACATTCAATGCAGTCTTTGAATCCATGCCTGCTTCAACAAGCTTGTCCCTTAGTGCAAGATCCTTTTTCTTGATCCTTATTTCAGGTAAGTCTCCTCTTTTTATGAGGTCTGAAATTGCAGGCTCCAATGGCTCAACATAAAAATAGAATTTGTTGTGCTTGTTAGGTGTTTTACCTTCTACTTCCCCTGATTTTTTTATTATTGTTTCCCTGTAAACTACAATAGGATCTGAGGTTTTTACCTGCAGCCCTTTTTCTGTCTTAATCCTGTTTTCAACTATCTCAAGGTGAAGCTCACCCATACCGCTCATCAAATTCTCTCCGGTTTCCTCGTTGATGACTATCTTGATAGATGGATCTTCTTTTCCAACCTTTCTCAAAACATCAACAAGCTTAGGAAGATCTTGCGGTTTAGTAACTTCAATTGATTTTGTAATGACTGGCTCAAATATGTGCTTTAGCTCTTCGAATGGCTGTTCTTCAGGTGACTCTAGAATTGTGTCTCCTGCATAGCCCTGTATGCCTGATATTGCAAGAACGTTTCCTGAAGGAACATTCTCAAATGGCTGAGTCTTTACACCTAAGTACATGAATACATTCTGTATTCTCTGAGGTATAGGGGAATTATTGATATAGACCTGCATGCCTTCTTTCATTGTCCCACTATACAATCTTCCAGCTGAAATCTCTCTTCCGCTTTTTGGATCAATCAATATCCTTGTGATGCAGAATGCAAGCTTCCCATTAGGATCGCAACTGGCAAGGCTTTTACCCATCTCTGATTCTGGTTCTCCTCTCCAGATTCTTGAAATCCTATATTTTTGCGCTTCTAATGGATTAGGTAAGTGCTTGATCACCATATCTAAAATGACTTCATGCAAGGGTGATTTTTCCCAAAACCATTTCTTTTTTTCTTCTTCAGGCAAACTATAAGCTGTCAATATATCTTTAAAAGTAATATTCTTTTTTTTCATGAATTGCAAGGATAAAGCCCAGTTCTCACGCGCACTTCCAAATGCTACGCTGCCATCCTGGATGCTAACTTTCCATTTCTGCTTGAATTCCTTTTCTGCTATCTCTTCAACAAGCCCATTGAACTCTACAATTATCTTTAACAGCCTTTCCTGAATCTGCTCAGGAGTAAATAACATTTCCTTGATTAATCTGTCGACTTTATTGATAAATAGGACTGGCCTTACTCTTTCCCTTAAAGCCTGTTTAAGAACGGTTTCTGTCTGAGGCATGATTCCTTCTGACGCACATACCAATACAATAGTGCCATCGATAGCTCTCATTGCCCTTGTAACATTTCCCCCAAAGTCAATATGACCAGGAGTGTCTATCAGATTGATAAGATATTCCTCTTTATTGTATTCATGAACCATCGATACATTTGCTGAATCGACCGTTAGAAGTCTTTCTTGTTCGTCAGAATGCTGCCATGTTGCCATGCCTTTATCCAAATCACCGGCAAATGTTTCTGCCATAAGGCCTGCTGCTGCCAATAAGTTATCTGTGAATGCAGTTTTTCCGTGATGGATATGGGCGCTTGTGCAAATATTCCTGATACTAGCTGGCCTTTTTATCATCCTGCCCATACGTTCAATCATACTTTCTCCCATTTAAATCACCTTTCAAAAATTATTTTTTTGAGGTGCTGGAAATTTTATTTCCATCACCCTCAATATTTATTTCCAGAAGACCTTATCGATAGTCACTTTCTCTATCTTAGTGGGATAAAGAGTATAAACCAATTCGTCAGGCCTGAACCATAATTTGATTTCACGCTCAGCTTCTTTTGGATTTTCTGAAGCATGAACAACATTTTCAAATACTCCTGCAGAAGTTATCCTGCCGTATTTGCCCCTTATAGATGTCGGTTCTGCTTTTTCTGGATTTGTTGAACCTACTATCTTTCTGATACTTTTTATAGCGTCTTCTCCATGATAAACCAAAGCTAAAACTCTTTTTGTATGATATTCCCCCATTATGTATTTTATCAGTTCATCAAAGAATTTTGCTTCCCTAAGATGCTGATAATGCTCCTCTGCCAATTCTCTAGTAACTTGGACTACTTTAGCGCCGACTATCTTAAGCTCTGTCTCTGACATCTTTGAGATGATATCTCCAGTCAGACTTTTAACAAGTCCGTCTGGTTTTATCAACATTAGAGATTGTTCAACAGCCATTTTTATCACTTAGTGAACTTTCCACTCCATTTTACATTATAGGATTTTCTTTTTAGGTTTATCATGTTCTTTTCACATTTGTTGCTGCAAAAATATAGTATCTTAGCGTCTGTCTGGACATACATCTTGCCTGTTCCAGACCTTAATGTTTCTCCGCAAAAAGTGCATTTTACCATTTTAAGCTCCGCTCCCTCTTCCAGCCTTACTCAATTGTTTTGCTTCTATTTCTGTTTCTCTAAGCATCAGGATATCCCCTAATTGTATAGGGCCTTTAATGTTTCTTCTTAGGACTTTGTTTTGGTCTCTGCCTTCTAAAACTTTGCATCTTACCTGGATAGCTTCCCCTCTTGTTCCTGTCCTGCCTATTATCTCTTCAACTCTTGCAGGGGTTGCAGGTGTAAAAGATATATTTCCTTTTTTTACTTCCTCCTGAGCCCTTTTTCTTGAGGGTTTTACATCTTCTTTTTGATGCCCCTCTGGTTGTGAATTTTTTTTATCTGCCATTTTAGAACCCCTTTATTTCTTCAGGCTTTCTGAAATCTCTTTTATTAAGTTTTTTGCTTCTCCTTCCTGAACTATAGCTACTGAAGCTGCTGGCTTTTCTAAGCCTGATGCTGCTCCAAGCTCTTCCTTAGAAGGGACTTGTATGCAAGGTATGCCTTTTTCCTGGCATAATAAAGAAATATGCATTGTAATTTCAGGAGGATTTACATCTTTTGCAGTTACGACTAATTTTGCCTGCTGCTTTTCTATTGCTTTTGTGACTTCGTTTGTGCCTTTTTTTAATTTTCCAGTTGCTTTTGCTGTCTCGATAGCATCATATACTTTGTCTATTATAGTTTCTTCTGCCATATTTTTCACCTTTTGCCTTGTATTTGAGGAACCTTAGAAAACTTCCTCATTCGCTCTATATTATATATAGAGGTCATTAATCATAGGTAATAAATTGGGGAATGGAGGGGGTTTAAAAATGTTATGGTTTGAGCTTGATAGGATCTTGGGCAGAGAAGAAACTAGGGAAAATGGTTGGGATGAAGCCAGGAGATGAGATGAAGAAAGATTTGGAGATTGCTAAAGAGAAGAGAATAAAAATAGCTTTTATTGACCAATATATTGAAGTTACTTTGAAAAAGTTTTCTAAATCTTTAACATGGAAAGAGAAAGGATGGTGAGATTAAAAAAGGTTTGAACAAGGTTGATGTTACATATAGTTTTAGTGTTAATTAAAATTAAGGTGCTGGAAGTAATGAAGGATTATGTTCTCTAAAATGTTGGGTAGCATATTGGCCTAATTGGTGTTGTAATTTATAAAATATAATTGGTCCATCTTCTGAGTTAATGTTAACAACTTGTTCTAGAGGATCTTGGTTTACTACTCTTTTTAATGACTCAAATAATTTTGGATCTTGTTGAGGACCTTTCCACATATGATGATTATGGTCATGAGCACTTGTACTCCATTCTGTAACATAACCTCTATCAGTAATTATTAATAAAGGAACTGCGATCCTATTAATTGCCATAGAAAATATATCCTGAGTTAAATGAAACTCTGCTCCAGGGATATAATAAACAACATGATAAACTTCTGTTCTTAATACAGGCCTTTGTTCATCAGGATGAACACTTAGTGGATTAGACAAATTAACATGAAACATTCCACTCATATCATGAACAGCAACATCTTCATCATGAGGGTATAACACAGGATCAGGTCCAATTACATCTAAAAGTTTATGGGCTTCATTTTCAAGAAATTCTTGGACTTCTCTATCTATACTTTGTGATTTATCGGAGTCAGGAGTAATAATACTAAATCTTCCATCTTTAGTACTATAGACTATTTCTCCATCTTGTTTTGCTATTTCATATTTCATAAAAATTAAGAGATGTTTTTGAATATATAAGGATTTATCTTTTTGAGGCAATATGTTAGAAACATAAGGGTTTGGATTTTATATAAAAGGTTATGGTTTTGATTATCAACTAGAATTCCACAACTTTCTTAGGATCTACCTTTATCCCTGAAGAGGTTATTTCCATCGAGATTGTTTTTTCTGGTATCTTTGTACCACGCATCTTAAGTATTTCCAGGGCTCTTTCTCTAATGCCTTTTTTTTTGACGTGATAAAGAAGGATTATTCCATCAACTTCAAATTCCATTGCAGAAGTTATTGTGTTGTCGTCTTTGGATTCGTCCTGTGAAGTCAATACACCTGTGCAGTCCCATTTATCAATAAGCTCAAATAATGCAAGAGAGGCTTCTTTTTTTGTAAGTTCATCTTCATAAAGAAGAGAGAAAGAGGTTACTGAATCTATTACTATTCTCTTGGCTTTTGTTTTTTCTATTATAGATTCCACTATTCCTCCGCCTTCTGTCAAGATCTTCTTTACCTGCTCAGGATTATATTCAAGATAAGTAAATTTGCCCTGTTCCTCATATTTCTTAAGGTCCCATCCAAATTCAAGCATATCCTCACATGCTTTTTCCTTTTTCTCTTCAAAAGTTATATAGATTCCAGGTTCTCCTTTTTTTATACCGTCTATAATGAACTGCATAGCAAATATTGTCTTGCCTGTGCCTGCTCCGCCTGCAACGAGGTTAACACTATTTTTCTTAAATCCGCCGCTAAGCAAAGAGTCCAAAGCAGGTATTCCTGTAGAGATTCTTTTTATTGTCATTTTTTGTTTGAGCGCATATCATCTTGTTCGAGCAATGAAAAAGGAAGTTCACCTGGGAATACTTCAATCCCATTTTTGCTGATCTTAAGGGGGAAGATGTCTATCATATGGTCCTGGCCCCTCATCTTTCCGACCATAATGCAATGCTCAAATGATGAGCCTTTTCTTATCTTTGCCAAGATAATCAATCCATCAAAAAGAAAGTCCTCTGGAGCATAGGTTATCTCATCTAAGTTGGAGATTGACTTTTCAGATGTTGCCAATAGAGTAACTCCTGATTCCTTCATCTTCAAAACAAACTCCAAAACCTCTTTTCTGTAATCCATCTCACCTGAAGAATGAAGATAGTCAAACAAAGTTATGCTGTCCAGAACAACCCTTTTCACTTTCTTAGACTGGATTATTGAAAGAGGTGTTGCTATGCTCACCAACTTTTTGGATGAAATCAACTGAGGTATAATAGTTATCAGCCCTTTTTTTTCGTATTTCTCAAACTCCATGCCAAGGGACATTCCATATGCCCTTATATTTTCCACTGTCTCTTCAGAGGTTATATACACTCCGGGCTCATTTCTTTTAGCACCTTCAAAAATAAACTGAAGGCTTAAGATGGTTTTTCCTGTGCCTGGCGGACCTGTCAACAACACAGAAGATCCTTCTCTTATTCCGCCTTTCAATATTTCATCTAAACCGGGAATATATGTCTTGATTTGCTTAATCATAAAATCACGCTCCTTGATTATGATTAACTTATTAAAATAGTATATAAAACTTTTGAAAATGTCGGGCGTATAAAATCTTTCGGCCCAGTAGAAAATCTCGCTAACGCTCAAGTTAGGAAGAATAAGGAAGTTAATTATAGATTTCTTGTAGATTACTCACTTCATTTTGAGACTTCAAAATATAATCTTTTGACTTAACATAGGTTATTTTTCTTATTTTTTCTTTATTAAGAAAAAAATTTATATACTATCGATAAAAGAGATATATATTGCAATGAGCTATAAAAAAAGAGCCCAAGCAGCAATGGAATTCTTGATGACCTATGGCTGGGCAATTCTAGTTGTGATTATTGCAATAGCAGCTATATCTTATTTTGGTGTTCTGAAGCCAGGAAAATTTCTTCCGAGAAAATGCATCATAGGTCCAGGAATCTACTGCGATGATTTTAAAGTAAATGAAGATTCTGTAACATTAATATTAAAAAATACACATGGAAAAAATATGGAAATAACCGGCATTGAGGTGGAGCATTGTACTGGTACAGACTCTGGATCTCTGCAGGATGATGGTCAAATGACCTTTGTAATCGAGGGATGTAGTAATGCTGCAGATGAGAAATTTACTGGCGAGATTAATATCACCTATTCTCTTTCAGGAGGGCTTTCCCGTATGAAAAAAGGAAATATTGTGAGCATAGTAGAAGAAGGTGCCGTTGTTACTGTTTTTAGTGAAGATTTTGAAACTGGTGGCCCTTCAGGCCATTTTGGCTACAACACCCATGCACTACCCCCAGATTCATACACTGGTTGGTTTGTGCAGACAGGGAGTTGGATAATTGAAAATGGGTATTTTAAAAATTGGTTTGGAGAGGATATTATAACGATGAATTCTCCTGCCTCACAATCAGGAATGGAGATTAGGGCAAAACTAGGGGAATTTGACAGTGCTTGGAGATATCCTATACTTATTCTAGGGTGGCAAGACATAAATAATTATTATGCTCTTTTATTTAATTCTGGGGGAAACACCATCAAATTATTTAAGGTAGTTGATGGCACATCCACTACCTTAATTGAAAGCTCTGTATCATTGGATCTAAACACCTGGTATTGGATGGAATTAAGATGGGTCTCTTCAACACAACTAGAAGGGCAGATTTTGGATCTAGATTGGAATAGCCTACAAACAGTTCAAGGAACAATATCAGAAAGTTGGACAACTGGCAATTATGGTTTAAGATGTATTAGGGGCGGAGCTTGCTTGTTCGATGACATCCAAATTCGCAATATCTAATCATTAAAAACCAAAATCATTAAATACAAGCAAACAATAAAAACTAATATGGAAAAAGTAAAAGATGAATTTGAAAAAAAAGTCAAAGACCTAAAGCAATATGTAGCATTGGCTACTGTTAATGCGAGAAGTTATGAAAAGACTAATCTAGAAATTATAAGGCATCTGATAGAGGATGACAATATTCCTGGAGTTTATGTTACTTTAAACAAACCATTTAATAGCATGATTGATACTCTGAAAAAGGCAAAAATAGACACAAGAGTCATCATATTTATAGATGCGGTAACTAAAACTGCAGGTGGAGAAACTGAAAAGACAGATAAATGCCTGTTTATAGGGTCGCCTGATAACTTAAGCGATATATCCATAGCAATGGACCAGGCTGTAAGGGCTCTGCCCTCAGAAGAAAGGTTTGTGTTTTTTGATTCATTATCTACCTTGTTAATTTACAACAATGCATCAACTGTTGCAAAGTTTGTGCATTTTCTTGCAGGAAAGATGAGAATATGGAAAGTCAAGGGGATAATTGTGTCTTTAAGAAAAGAAAAAGACAAAGAGCTGATTGATGAATTGATGCAGTTTTGCGATACTATAATTGATTTTAAGTAGATTATTGAATACAAAAAGAGGTGATTCCTGTGAAAAGAGGAGTGGGGGCATTATTAGGATTTATAGCTGTTGCTGCTGGATTGACTGCAATATTTAGAGTAGTAGTTGATACAGAAGTTGCAATAGGGTTTGTAACAATATCATTTGGAGTATTGGCTATAATATGGACTTCAATGGCGATGACTTCTCTTTCGAAGGGATCTTCATTAAGAAGGCATACAGGTAATTTTATGCTGTGTTTGGTATTTATATTATTATTTACTGTATGGCATACTTTATCTAAACTGTTAAGATGGAGGGAAACAATCAATGAAATTATGCTTTTTCCAGGCTATCTCTTTTTAATATTGGCATTCCTTATATTTGTAGCTACATCATATCAAATACTTACAATGGGCAAGGAGTTTGGATTTAAAACACAAGCTAAGGAGATAAGCAGGGTAATTGAAAGCAAGAAAAAGAGAAAAACAAGAAAATTTCATAAATCATTAAAAATGTGAAATTTTCTCTAGTTTAGTAAAGCACGAAAAAATCATTTTGTGATTTTTTGTGCTCCAGAAATGCAAAGCATTTCTGTTGTTTTTCAAACTTTATAAACAACAAAAAAGCTAAAAGTTAAATAATCCTCCAAGCATACCTTTTATCCCAGTACGGATAAGGAAAAACATAAGAAGACTCAAAAATATTAGAGCGGGCATAAATTTTATTCCGTCTCTTTCTCTGCCTTTGGATATAAGGCCCAATATCAAGGAACCAAAAATAGATATTGTAATGAGGAAAATCACATTAAACATTATTACAAAATCAGTTGTGATACTGGTTTCTGTGAAATTTATGGGCAGGCTGCTTAATGCAGTACTGGTTTCTGGAAGTGTTATAGAGCCTAGATGTTCTGTAAGGATCTCGACAAGAAAAGAGCTAAGCCCGAAAAGCATAGGCGCTCCAAAACAGACTGCTACAAAGATAAAGATGACATACATCATTACATTTGCCCTTATTCTGCTGTCAACAAGCTTTTCCTGCCTAAGATTTCTTGCTGTCTGCTCTAGCAGGGCAGCTAATTCGCCCCCTGATTTCAGGCCAGAAACAATCAAAGTCATTGTCTTTCTAAGCTTCTCGCTTTTTACGTGCTTGGACATATCTAATAAAGCAGAGCTTATCTCTTTTCCAAGAGTAATTTCTTTTCCTACTTGATTTATCTCGTCCTGAAATGGGCCAAATTCAGGCCTGGCTGACAAAAGCAAAGCTCTGTCAGGTGTAAGTCCTGCCCTAAGGTTTGATGCCATAAGCTGCAAGACATCAGGGAGTATATCCTCGACAAATTTAGCTTTTGCATCTGACTTTAGCAACAGCCAAAAATAGACTAAAACCTGGAACAAAAAGAAAGATGCTATTAGCGTAATCAAGAAAGGAAAATTAAAAAAGAATCCAATATAGAACGCCATCAATAATGACAAAAGAAAACCAAAAACACCTAAAAAACCAACAAACCTATTTGGATTGATCGTGATCCCAGAATACTTAAGCAAACTAACATAACCTTCTCTTATTTTCTTTGGATAGATGTTTGCTAAAAACCTGTACATTTTATTCACCTAATAGGTTAGGCCTCTTTGATTTTATAACCCCTATAAACAGTATCTGGAAAAATATGACCATACCATATAATCCCCAAAACATAAGCTTAGTGGCAAATTCAGATAAAGAGATGAATGAGGACATCATGATCATAAATGTAGTACCTAATGATGGAATTATCACTACTGCCAACATATAGAACATAGCCAATGGATTAAGCTGGGAGCCATACCTCTGAATCTGAAGAATCTGCTCTTCTGACATAAGATTTATGATTTCGCTGACTACATTAGACATATTAGCGCCTGATTTCATGCCATTGACCAGCTGCCAGATTGCTCTCCTAAAAAACAATGAAGGATTCACTGCAGCCATCTCTTCTAAAGTCTCTACCTGGGGCTTGCCCGCATTTATATCTTTGACAGCTTTTGAAAACTCATCAGAAACACCCCCATAACCCCCCCTAGATATGTTAACCATTATATCAAAAAGAGGAACTCCTGAATTGAGCTGGATCATAATGTCCTGCAAAGCACCCAAAAGATTCCTCTCGATATTCTTTACCCTTTTGCCAGAATATATCTTAGGATAAGTTAGCTGCTGCAAAAAGACAAAAAAAGAAACAATAAGGGTCATGCCTAATCCAAATAAAAAAAACTTTTCTACTCCTGCCAATAACAGGATAAACATAAGAAAACATAATAAGAAAATGAAGAAAAATATGCTGGATAAAAAACACATGCTTAAATATTCTTTAGGGGATACATCAACTTCTGCCTGCTTTAGATGCAGCTTTAGAAATGGAAATACTCCTTCTAATGATTCACCAATGCCCAAAAAGGAGTTGGAAACTGACTTTAAAGTTTTTATTGGTAATATTGAGTAAGGTATCTTAAACATAAAATCACGTCCCCCTATTATATAATCTTTTTATCCTTATTTATTGAATCAATAACTGAATCAGGATCAAGATAGTACTTGTTCATCACAGTTCCGACATCATTTAAGCTCCTTATCTTATTCTTGACTAAATAGTCCAATATACTTTTCTTTGTCTTGAGTTCTTTGTTTATCTCTGCCTGGCTTAATCCTGTATGCCTGCTCAATTCTTCGAACAGCCTTAACGAAGGAGCATGTGGAACGATTGTGTCATTGCCAGGTTTCCACCTATAAAGTATATTGGGCTTAACCATAAAATTACCTGATTCCTCTGATGTGATAAATTCCCCTAATTGATAAGTCCTCCTTATACCTGATCTTCTATCCCTGAACATAACAACATTCAGATTAACAGCACCCAATAGATTAGGCGGAACGTCTATAGGTGGATTGATCAAACGCTGGATAGTCTCATTCATTGAGTCTGCATGCACAGTTGCATAAACGCTATGGCCTGTATGCATTGCCTCGAACAGAACTTCTGCTTCTTTTTTTCTCCTCATTTCGCCAAGAATTATCCTGTCTGGCCTCATCCTCAATGAATTTACAAGCAGGTCAATCATCGCTACTTCTCCCTTGCCTTCTGGATTTGGCTGTCGGGTGGTTAAAGGACACCAATATAAAAATTTAGGAAGCTGAAGCTCCCTGGTATCTTCAATGCTTATAATTCTTTGATTGGGCGGCATAAAAGTTGTGCAAACATTCAAGAAAGAGGTTTTTCCAGAGCCTGTGCCGCCGCTTATCAACAGGTTCATTTCGTATTGTATGGCCAGCCAGATAAGTGCAAAGATCTCAGAAGTGGTTGTCTTATTTGCAATAAGGTCGGTTATTGTCCATGGGTCGCGGGCAAACTTCCTTATGGTTATTGTGTTGCCTTTGTTGGAAATCGGATAAAAAACAGCATTTGCCCTATCCCCTGTAACTAAGTGAGCGTCGAGAAGAGGATTTAGGATGGTTATCTGCCTCCCTACCCTTCTAGCTATTGTGTTGGAAATATTTTGGATCTTGTCTTCAGAATCAATTGTGATGTTTGTCTGCAGCCAGCCATATTTTTTGTGGTAAACTCTGATTGGCTCATCTGCAGAGTTGACTACAATCTCTTCAAGCTCGCCATCATTCAACAGGAATTCAACCTTTCCAAAACCAAGCATATCATGTAATAGGGTACCAATCAGGAAATTAGCAGTTTCTTCTTTGATTGAAGGTATTTTCTTCTTCAGAAGCTCACCTGCTTTCTGCTTAAATTTTTCTTTTAGCTTGCTTACTGATTTAGGGTCTAATATCTCAGAAGCACTTACCTTAACTTCAGTTATAAGCTGATGTTTTAACTCATCAACTAGTGCAAGAGTCGGCTTAGTAATATCAGGCACAGCAAGCTCATAGGAGTTAGTCTGCCCCTTACCTCCGACTATATTTACATCAGCTTTTACGCCGTCTGCTTCTATTGTGTACTTATCGATTCCCTGCATTTTCTTAACTCCTGCTCTCCAACCGGCGGATAATGTATCTCAATCAAATTATGTGATTCTAATATTGATGCCCACTCTTCAATTTTTTTTCTGTCTACATTGAAGTATTTTGCAAGGACAGATACTTTAATCCTGCCTTCTTGCATTACTAGTTTGTACAAAGCATCCAAGTCTGTTTCATTAGGCCCCAGGGTTACTTTTTTGCCACTTAAGCCATTAATTGGTTGAATGGGCTTATCTTTATGCTCTTCTGGTGATTTTTTACTGGGTTGATTCTTATGATTGATGAGCCTGAAAAAAAAGAGTGAAATAAACATCACTAGCAGGAATAAGAGGGATACTTCCATTCTGCTATAAAAATAGCTTGCGAAAAAACCTAAAACAGATAAGATAAAAAGGATAAAGCAAAAATATTTGCCGTGGTTTGATTTTGGAACATCCAATGTTTTAGTTGCTATCTTCTTTTCGTCTTTTTGAAAAATCTTTTCCCCTTTCTTAATTTCTTTGATTCTCTGATCCTCTGCAAGTTTCCTGCCTAATTCATCCTGAATTTTTCCCTGTTCTGCCTCTACCCCCTTAAGCTCTTCCTCTTTTTTCTTTTTTTCTAATTCTTCTGATTCCAGCTGTTCTTTCTTTAGTTTATCTGCTGCTTCTTTTTTTCTTTGTTTCTCCAATAGATTCTGCTCCCTTTTATGGGCCAATACTTCTTTCCATTCACGTATGAATCTCCCCATAAAAGAGAAGAAATACTTAAAAAATATGATCAAAGATAACAAAAATAACAGTGCAAAAACCCCTATAACCAAATAAATCCATTTAATCTTAGAAAGTATTCTTTCGTAAATGAGCAAGGAGTAGACTGATGCAGCCAATAATAAGATAAAAAATAAGAGCAATCTGCCAAAAAATTCCCTTGAGTGTCTGCCACCTTTAGTTCCTTTTAATTTGTTAAACATAGAGTTAATCCTACTGATAATTACCAATCTAGCAATTTATCTTTTAAATGTGTGTATTAATTCAAAAATGGTAACCTATCTGATACGAGTTTTGCTTTGTTTTGAAATTCCAAAATCAGCAAAAGAAATTGATACAACAGGCCAATCATATTCAATATATCCCTCTGAATTTCCTGTCAATATGGTTGTCTGGACATCTGCAGTTGTGCTATCATCATCAATGGATATGGATAGTACGTTGCTTTCAATATTAATTTCTATATCTTCATTGTTTATATTTACTTCGTTTTCTTCTGAAGGGTCTATAGGCTGAGAGCCAGAACACTCAGCGCCGTTTGGCCCTGTTACTATAATAGATAGGGTAAAACTCCCTGATTCAGTATCCCAACTGCATGAAGTTACGTTTTTGTTTATTATCATCTGTATAGAATAGCCTTCGAAGTTAATTTGTTCTGGTATAACTTCTATCTGCTTATCTCCAAAATCAACATGTTTGTAGATTATAGAGTTTGGTTGTATAGTCAAGGGTAATTGAGATACTATTGAACCTATGCTGATGTTGACATTTGATAGGTTAGACTCGATAAACCTCTTAAAAGAAGTCATTGAAGCATTAAAAGATTCTTTGTTAGGGTTGGGTAAACTTTCCTGAAATATGATGCTGTCTTCTGTTATATTTACTGAGATGCCTGATTTTAGGTAGAATATATCTCTAAGGCTCTGCTGGATAGATGTATCTAACTCATAAACTCGGTCTAATACAGCAAGCTTGCTGACCAATATCTCTGATTTCTGGGCATTATGAAAAACTAAGATGGCTAGAGATAGGACAACAAAAGACAATAGAGTCATGCCTAATGTAAAAAGCATTCCCCTTTTACACTTTGAATTAAGTTTTCTCATTTTAACCATATATTAAAATCAGCCAGGCAATAATTTCCTGTTTCTGAAACAAAAACCCTTTTTCCGCTTCCGATAAACCTATCATTGGGTATGGCGCCTGTTGTTTCAACTGTAACAGATTCCTGGCCGTTACACCTTATTCGAATCCTCATGTGATAATTGATAGGCAATAAGCTATTAAGTTCTGTCCCTGTCTCTTCAACAGAGAGTGTATCTAAAGTTCCATCATTATCCATCAAAGCCAATATATCTGAACCTATCCTTATTGTTTGCAATTTAGATATAGATTCGTCTCCTGCCTTAACCAAGTAGAATGCAGAGATTATCATTATAATTGCAACTACTGAAACAGCTATCATGACATCTATTGAAAATATAAATGCCTTATTTCCAGAGTGCAATTTCCATAATCGCTTTTTCATCTTGGTATGATACAAACCGTTGTATCCTTACAATAGTATTTTTAGGGGTTCTGCCATAATCAGCTAATTGAGTTCCATTAATATGGTTTAGCTGAAGATAAAAGTTCAATGTCTCTAAACCTAATGATTGAGAGGTTATGTTGTATGGGAGATTAAGGAAGCTGTTTAGCTTTGCTGCTGAGATATTTCTATCAGAAGATGCTAAACCTATTGTATCCACACTATCAGGATTTTGCTCCCAGTTTGAAGGTTCTCCTTGAAACTTAACTAAAAGATCAGATGTCTGAAATGCAACAATCTGAAGCTCCCTATATTGACTATCATCATTCAATACCTCGCTATACCTATTCCATGTGAATATTAGGGCAAGAACAAGAGCAGTAGCTACGAATAACGCAATAAATAAATCAATAGTAGCTATCTGAGATTTCTTTTTAAAATGCATTTCAAATAAACCTCTGGATTTTGTATAGTTATTCATTGTTTAGTTCGATATAATTGTTGATGTTTTCTAGAGTGATTGTTCCTTTCTGGAGTTTAGCCATTGAAAGAGTGTGGACAGCTAGAAAACAACGAGTGTTTTCTATCTGAATGGCTTTGGAATTGGCACCCATGTTTGTGATATTAGCATCGTGATCAATTTGTGTGCTGATGATTGTTCCTGGACCGTTCACAAGAGCAGATGCTGCTAAGCTTGAGATTAAGATGCAGTTATCTTTCTGGCTTATCTCTTTGGCTGAGATTGTGATTTCATTGTTTCTGTTTATGATAAATCCAATAATATCAAGAATATGAATAATATTATCCCGAATGAAAAAAGAAATTCTATGCTTATCTGAGATCTTGATCTTTTCATATTAAATCTTTAAGGGATACAACAGCAAGTATCTGACTCTTCACCACCTAAACAATATTGATTTCCATCAGGATAATAACAATTACTGCAATAATTCTTGCATTTTGTAGGATTATTTTCGCAGGCGCCATCACTAAATCCATGGTAACCGCAATAGCCAGCACAGCTATCTAAGAAAGCGTCCTCGCCAGCTGTTATGTTTATCCTTATATTTCTACTAAGAGAATAACCCTCATTAGCATTATAACTATTATCAGTACAGCTAACATTCCATGTGTAGTTTCCCTTAAACAGAGGCATTATAATATTCTCTAACTGATTTTCAGTTACGGGCGAATCCCTTATATTCCAATCAACAGAACCGCCGTCGTCTAAAATGCCCCCCATATGTAAGTCACAGTAAGATATTCCAGAAGTGATGTCTGTAACATTATAGCTGAAGCCAGTGAGCCAATAATTCCTAACTGCGTTGTCTGCAGGGCTTACCAAACTTACAATAGGAGCGCCATAATCCTGAGTATAGTTAACCTTAAAGTTCCATATCTCGCTTGAGTTTCTGTTGCCGTGCACATCTGAACAATTGACATTCCATACATAGTCACCATAATCTATCCCTAGCTTAGTAAAGTTCTGAGGAGTGTTTTTGAGTACGTTAAAACTGTATTGGTCGACTGTATTATTTATAATCAATTGACAATATAATATTGAAGAATTATCTGTAACATTGTATTGGAATAAACTGATACTATCATTATCTATGTAATAATCAGGCGGGCTTATCAAGTAAACTAAAGGGGCATATGGTTCATAAGTTTCATTTGTGCCTTGTGGAGTGCCATTTGTTCCATTACCCCCTGTTCCAGGCGGGACAATTGTAAAATTGATTATTGAAGAATAGTCCATTACATTTCCGCTTGGGTCCTGGCACCTCACAAAGAAAGTATAAGTGCCATTGCCTAATATACCTAAATCCCTTTCATGGGTCAAAGCAGAACCAACAAATGGCTGAGACATAGACAAGTAACTAACATCAGTTTCATCATATCTGCAAGCGCTGTATTCATTGGTATTTGCCCTTAATACTATGCCATTATAATTTATGGTGCCTGATGGACTGGCCCATACAACAGAAGGGGGAGAGGTATCATTAGCTTCACCAAACTGGACATAGCCTGATTCAAGCATCTCTACCCTTATCCTGTGAGGGCCGTCAGATATTGGAATAATACCAGATAGATCTGCTTTTGTAGCTGAGAATACATCACTTACTCCTCCAAAGATATACATCTTGATCAAAACAGTCTTGTTTTCAAGGGAGTATGATTGGATACCTCCCGGAAGGTTTATGGAAACATACTTTCTTGAGCCTGGGCCGATAGAATATACAGTATCTGCTGCTCTTGCCAGAGTAGAAACTGTATCGTCTGCCTGGTTAAGTTTAATATGTATGCTAGATTCGCCCATTGAATAATAAAGAACAGGTATTGTAATCAGGAAAACAATGCCCATTATTACCATATATTCTGTAGATATCTGCGCTTTATTTTCCATATTGCGGAACTAAGGCATAACTTATATATAATTTGCTATTCCTCTGAGAGTAGTATCTTATGATTTTTGTTGTATTCTGGCAGTATTATCCATATGTAGTATTTAGTATACTAGTATATAAAAATCAAAAGATTTATATATAGGCTACCCCAAGATAATTATAAATACATATATTATATACAAAAAATAAAAGAGGCACCGTGAAAATTTAAAGCCGCCATAAATTGCTTTGCAATTTAATGTCGGAGATTTTCACTGGTCTCTTTTTAATAGATTAAAAAGAGGTGAAATAAATGAGAAAAGGACAAGCAGCCATGGAGTTCTTGATGACTTATGGCTGGGCTATATTGGTCGTGCTTATAGCAATAGGTGCTTTAGCATATTTTGGAGTTCTTAGCCCAGAGAAATTCCTGCCAGAGAAATGTGTGATATCTTCTGGATCAGGCCTATTTTGCCAAGAATTCAGCGCAACAGCAGGCACAGGAGTTACCTTAAGGATAAAGAACATATTAACAGACAGTGTAAGTGTTACAGCAGCAAGCACAGATGTTCCAAGCTGTACGTGGACAGGAACAGGAGCAATAGCTGCAGACGGCTATACAGATTTTCCTTTGGCTTGTACAGGAATAGCTTCAAAAGACAAGATAAAAGCAACAGTTACTGTAGCTTATTCAGTTGGAGCTAGTGGACTGCCAAAGAGCACAACAGGACAATTGGTAACAGTAGTACCATAAGAAAAATTTATTTTTATTTTATTTTTTTACTTTTCAAATCGAAGACTTCCAAAGGTTTTGAAAACAAATGAAACTAAGAAAAAGAGTAATCGGAGATTTGTATTTATCCTCTTCTATATTATTTATATTTCTCACTTTTGTAGCAGTCATTTCCAGAAAGAATAATCTCGCTATAGCTTTATTAGCAGTAGGGATGTTAATAGCCCTTATAGGCGTTAGGACAAAACAAGTCATGATTGAGAGAGAAAAGCAGGAAACGAAAAGAGCTGTAAATAAGAAGAGACCTGCTAAAAGATGAAAAAAGGACAAGCAGCCATGGAGTTCTTGATGACTTATGGTTGGGCTATACTTGTAGTGATAATATCAATAGGAGCTTTAGCATATTTTGGAGCAATCAGCCCACAAAACTTCCTGCCAGAGAAATGTGTGATATCAACTGGATCTGGATTGTTCTGTAAAGAATTTACCTCTTCTTCAAGTGCAGATACTATCACCCTGAGGATACATAATATACTTCCAAGCAGCGTAGATATTGAGGGAATAACTACAGATGAACCAAGCTGCAGCCTTTCAAGCTGTACTTCAGATCCGATACCTAGCGATGGGGAGAGTGATTGTACATTAGATTGTTCTGGCGGGTTAAATGCAAAGGATAATGTCAAGGCTGATTTAGCTATTAGTTATAAATTAGGTGATAGCACATTAGAGAAGTCTACAAGCGGAAGCATAGTGATGATTGTTCCTTAAGGTTATTCTCCTTTTTGATAGTTGATAAGATGATAATCTTACTCAACAAGAAAATTAAGAATTTTCTTGAGCATATAAAGTGTTTCATACTTTATATACAACTAGAAAAGGGTGTTAGCCTTTTCCGTATTCTTTTATTGCATCCATGAATTCTATCCTATCAAAGTCTGGCCATAGCTTGTTTGTGAAATAAACTTTAGCGTTTGGGGAGTCCCATAGGAGTAATCCTGATGATTTTTTTGAGCCATTGACTATGATTAAATCGGGAGGGAGAAAGTATGAAGAGTAGATGTTCTCTTTTATCGTATCCTTTGTGATTAGGCCAGAGGTTATCTTCTGAGAGGTTATCTGCCTTGCAATAAGCTTGATCGCATCAACTATCTCCTCCTGACCGTCATAGTTAAGGCAGAAATTGACAAAAAACCCATCATAGTCTTTTGTCTTTTCTATTATGTTCTTTATTGAATCTACAATTTTACTAGGTAAATCGTACCATTTACCCAAGACAGAAACTTTTATCCTATTTTTATGGATTAGCTCTTTTTCTGAAAGGTCGTTTAAGAATTCAGTCAATGAATCGATTACAGTAGAGAAATGCTCAAGCTCGCTGCTTCCTGTTGATAAGATATAGAAGGTTAAGGTAGGGATATTGAGCTTTACAGCAGAAGAGATTGTGCTAAGAATTATAAGGTTGCTTCTTTTGTAGACTTCACCTATAGGGGTGTTGTGCTTTTTTGAGTAGATATGCTTTCCTTTTGTGACAATAGCTATATGCCTAGGCAGCTTAAACCTGATAGTATCTGAATGATCTTCTTTTTGAAGCATTTCTTTGAATTTATCCAGCATACAGCCCCCCAAATGGTAAGAGTGAGGTAAGTAAGTTTATAAAGGTTTTCGTTAATTGGATGTAGAAAGAAGAGCCTCAAATTGTTGTTTAATCATCTCTTTTATTTTTTTGCTAAACACAGACAATACAAATGGAAGTTCTAATTCCAAGATTATTTTATCCTCTTTCAGGTAGATCTTACCCTGAGTGCTAAAACCCATAATCCCTACACTAAAATCCATCTGAGTATAATCTGAATTCCAATGAGATTTTGGGCTGCTTATCTTATCAGAATATCTCTTCTGCAATTCTGTCAAAAAGCAGTCTATTTTTTTATAAGATACCTTATTGGGTAAATTATGCTGGTAAACTAATTTCATGTTTATCTGTAAAAATGAAATAATTTATAAACTTTCCCGTTTTTTATGGAATGATGGCATATCTAATAATAACTTTATTGATTGTGTTGGCGGGGCTGGTTATTGGGAGTATAACTGACTTCAAGAAAAGGGAAGTGCCTGATTGGCTGAGTTATGGGATGATATTTGCCGGAATTGGATTAAGCGGGTTGTTTTCTGCCGTGTATTGGGATTATTGGTTCTTTTTGAATAGTTTGATCGGATTTTTAGTGTTTCTTATAATTGCGCTTGTAATGTTTTATACAGGGCAGTGGGGTGGAGGAGACAGCAAGGTGCTCATGGGAATGGGCGCTTTGATTGGGCTAGACATAAGATTTTTGAAAATGCATTTTTTGATAAGCAACGGAGTTTATGAAATTACGCAAATGGGGAATATTCCTAATTTTCTGATTGCTTTTTTCATAAACATGCTTTTTGCAGGTGCTGTCTATGGATTAATTTGGAGTGTTTTTTTGATATTTAAGAATAGGAAAGGATTTTACAAGGAGTTTAAGAAAGTTAGAGGTAGGGTGGAGTATGTAAGGATAAGAAATTATCTTTTGGTTTCTTTAGCAGTAATCATTGTTTTGTTTTTGTTCAATATAAGCAATCTGTTCATCTCATCGGTGCTTTTGTTTTTTGTGTTTTTGTTTGCATTGTTTTATATGTATATCTGTGTAAAGGCAGTTGAAAAGAAGTGTATGATCAAGCCAGTTACGCCTGATAAGCTGACAGAAGGGGACTGGATTGTTAAGGATATAAAATACAAGGGAAAGTATATCTGCGGGCCTAAAGATTTAGGGATTGAAAAGAAGCAGATAAAAGAACTTTTGAAATTGTATAGGCAGAATAAGATAAAAAATGTTTTAGTGAAAGAAGGGATTCCTTTTGTGCCTAGCTTTTTGATAGCTTATATTGTAACATTGGTATGGGGGAATTTGATTGGTTTGCTTTTTGTTTAAGGAATCCTTCTCAATTGCCTAACCAAACAGCTTTCTTCACCTTCTGTATCGTCTGATATTGTTTCAATCTTTTTAGGTGTTGAAGATAGTTTTGGAGCTTCTCCAACTCCTACTTTAGAAATCTCTTCTTTGAGTTTTAATTCAATAGTGGACATCTCTTCTTCGCTTAACTGCCTTGTCTTCCACTGCATATTTATGCCATCGTTCTCCATCCTAGGAATAACATTGATCATAAAGTGAGCAACTCTCTGCCCTGCTGGGACCCCATTTGTTACAAATATGTTAGTGCCCTGCACTTTTAGGGTTTCGAAGATTGCAGAGCTTACTTTATTTGCAACATTAAACAATTTTCCTACAAGGTGAGAAGGCATCTGCTCAAATATTGGAAAGTGTTCTTTGGGCATTACAAAGGTATGACCAGGGCTTGCACCATTAAAGTCAAGAATAGCAAGTATATCGTCATCTTCATATATCTTTTTAGATGGAACTTCACCGCTTATTATTTGGCATATTATGCATTGTTCTGCCATTATCTTCCACCTATTACCCGGGCAATATCATCCAGGCTGACTTCTTGGCTGGATTTTGATTTTGAACTAGATTTTGATTCTTTTTTTGATGGATTTTTTGGTTTTACTGCTTTTTCTAATTTGATCTTCTTTTTTTTAGTGGTTTTTTCTTTTTTAGGCTGTTCGATCTGTTCATCTGGCTCTTCTTTTGGAACTTCAAAAGTAAAGTCTGCATCGAGCTCTTTTTTTGGACTGATTAATTGGGGGGTTTCTTCTGATTTCTGCTTTTTTTCTTCGATATGACCCAGCTTTGACTCAAGCTTTTGTTTTATCGATTCAAGGTCATCTTCAGACATCTTTTTCTTTGGAAGCTCGAAGTTGATTCCGTCGCCTTCTTTTCTAGGTATGACATGGATCATGAAATGCTGGGCTTTCTGGCCTGCAGCTATTCCGTTCTGGACGATTATGTTTGTGCCTTGTATGCCTAATGACCTTAAGGCCGCATTAGAAACAGTTTTTGCAATTATAAAAAGATGGGCTATCTCTTCTTCTGGAACCTGGGGCATTATGGAGTAATGCTCTTTTGGCAATAATAAAATGTGGCCAGGGTTAGAAGGATTAATATCTAAAATAGCAAGGCACTTATCGTCTTCATAGATTTTCCTTGATTGGACTTTTCCTGAGATGATCTGGCAGAATATACACTGCTTTTTCTGAAATTCCTTCAGTTCCTCAGGAGACATGTTCTTGATCTTTTCCTGAAGCTCTTTGAGCTGCTCTTCTGACATCTGCTGCTGGGCCATAATAGGATTTTGTTGAGAGAGTTATTTAAATCTTTTGGAATAATGCCCTTTTCAATAAAAAAAATCATAAGATTTATATATCTCATAAATCAGAATTGGATGTAATGGCAAAAAAGAGCGATAAAGAAAGGGAAATTGACTATCTGGAGATAGAGAAGAGCAGGATAAACCGTGAGAAGGCAAGGCTTGTTGTGAACATGGGCCTGATCCTTTATTTTGGGTTTCTTATTGTTGGAATAATAGGGTTTACTTTTGATTATGTTGACAGCACTATGTTAAATGTGTTAGTCATATGCGGGATTGTGATATTAGTAGTAAGCACATTGCCTTATCTTATCATAGTACATAATGAAGACAGGTGGATTAACTCTAAGATACAGGAATTAAAAAATGAAAAGTAAGAAAGCAATGTCACCTTTATTTTCAACTATCATCCTTATAGGATTTGCTATAGCCCTTGGAGGGGTTGTGATGAGCTGGGGCAAGAGCACATATGGCAATTACGAGCCTGGGAAGATAGAAGTTGTATGTGAGAAATTAAGCATAAGCCTAGTGGATTATGGAAATAATAAAGGGGTATGCAATAAAGAAAATGCATTGTATGTTACCATGCAGAATGATGGAGAAGTAGGAATAGAGGGCATTAAAGTTTCTGTTTTAGGGAAAGGCAGCATATATTCAACTAGAGTTAATAAGAAAATTGGAGCAGGTGATGTTGTTAAGCTAAAGGTACCCTATGATAACGTAGGCAAAATAGATAAATTGATATTTGTTCCGATAACTTCTTTATCTGGGCAGGAAAAGGTCTGCCCAAAGAATGGATTTTCAGTTGAGAATGTAGGTGAATGCTGATGAGAAAAAGAATAAAAAAAGAAGCAATAATCCACCATCCTAAGTTGAGCGCTGGGAAAAAGATTATATTATCCTTGCCTGTTGTGATGAGTGTTTCATGGATGATTTATCTTCAATATGTTAGATACAATTATATGACTTATGGTTATAGTGGAGAGATGATGGCTCCAGCGAGCATAATGCCTGTGATGACTGCATTGATTCTTTTTACAGCAGGGTATATACTGTTTTTAGCAATGATGTTTTCTGAGAATATTAAAGAGTATTTTGCAAACAGGCATGTTAAGAAAACTTAGTTCTGTCAAATGTTCTGCTTGAATTAATTAATCTTACAAATTCATCACCCATATAATATATCATTTCTTTAATTGAAGTGTTTGTATAGTAAACTTTCTTAACCAAAACCAGCTCTTCTGTTGGGTGGAAATTATAGAGTTAGCGGGAGCTATGGAATTTTATCTTTTATAGACTTTTGCCCTATGGTCAAATACCTGAACAAGAAGTAATTTTTGCTCAGAGTTTACTTCTATTAAAGCCCTATAATCCCCAATCCTTAGCTTGTATAGATTCTCACCTTCATAATGTTCAAGAAAATGAAATGGGTCTTGCATGACAATATCCATCTTGCTTAATACTCTTTGGATTAGTATATCAGGCAATTTTTTAAGAATCTTAAATGCCTGTGGATGCCACTTTACAGCATAATTCATCTTAACAATTGTCTTTTTACTTCTTTGTGGTCTAAGTATTCAGAAATGGGCGTTTTTCTAGCTAATTTGAGTTGTTGCTTTGATTCTTCACTCAATTCATAATCCTCTTCCAAGATATTCTGTATGAAAGTAATGCTTCTCTTTATATCTTCAATATCCTTATGCATACATTCAATATCACTTGCCATATCCTATAGTAAATCGGTTCCATATATAAAATTTTCTTTTTTAATTAAGATGGGGAGTTCAGAATCAAAAAGCTGGCAAGCCTAAATAAATGGTTTTAGATGAACAAAAAGATTACTACCGTCAGATTCTAATTCAGCTACCCTCACACCATCCTGTTTTACATAAGTTGTATCAAA